>NZ_CP144906.1:5312500-5315000 GCF_036699995.1 Clostridium beijerinckii
TATATGGTAAATTAATAATGTCTATGAATATTTACGTTAATGTTATTTACTTTATAAATTTGTAATCTAGTATGTTTTAAATTTTGATAAGGCAAATGAAAAAAGAGTTTTACTTTCAGTAAAACTCTTTTATTTATATAAATACTAAGCAAGTTTTTCAATAAGATTACTTTTAATAAAGTAATTGGTGGCTCACCCGGGAATCGAACCCGGGACACCATGATTAAAAGTCATGTGCTCTACCGACTGAGCTAGTGAACCATCTTACCTCGCAACGTCCTACTCTGCCACACAGTCTCCCATGCAGTACCATCGGCGCTATAGACCTTAACTTTCCTGTTCGGAATGGGAAGGAGTGTTACCTCTATGCCATCATCACGAGATTTTAATCAATAATTGATACAATCTTCATCTATTACTTTAAATTTATAAAATAATCTTTATAAGAACTATTTTATAATATCTTGTCGAAAACTTGTCTCAACAAGATATTATTATACATAGTATTATCTATTATGTCAACACTTATTTAGAAATAAAATTTATTTTATTTTTTCGGTATATTCTTTTATTAACTCTATAGATTTTTTAAACTTGCTCAACTCTTCTTTTGTCATATGAATTTCCACTACCTCTTTAACCCCATCAGCATTTAAAACAGCAGGTACTCCACAAAAAACATCTTTTTCTCCATACTCGCCATCTAATAATGTAGATACTGGCATTATCCTATTTTCATCATTTATTATCGCTTTTATGATTCCTACAGCTGCTGTTGCTATACCATAATACGTTGTTCCTTTTCTATTGTAAACTTCCCAACCTGCTCTCGCTGTTTCCAGTACTAGTTTATCTAAGTCAACTTCTCCTACTCTATCTTTATTGTCTTTTAATATCTCGTAGAATGACTTTCCTCCAACTGTAACATGAGACCATGGGACCATCTGTGAATCTCCGTGTTCTCCCATAGAATATCCTTGCACACTACGAGGATCTACATTTAATAATTCTCCAATGAAATTTTTTAGTCTTGCTGAATCAACTGAAGTACCAGTGCCTATAATATGACTCTTTGGCAAACCAGATATCTTATAAACATGATATGCTATCATATCCACTGGATTTGAAATAACAATAAAGTGTCCTTTAAATCCACTCTTCATTATTGGCCTTACAATGGATTCTACTATTTTAGCTGATAATTCTAGTGTATCTAATCTAGTTTGCCCTTGCTTAGGCGGTGCACCAGCTGTTATTACTACAATATCCACATCTCCGCATTGCTCATAGTTTCCCCTGACAATTCTTATATTTCTATTCAAGTACTCAATACAATGGTTTAAATCCATTACTTCTCCTAGAGCCTTTTCTTCGTTTATATCAATCATTAGTATCTCATCACATACACCTTGAGTCATCAGACTAAAGGCTGTACTAGACCCTACCAATCCTGTTCCTATAATAGCCACTTTACTTTTCTTTAAACTCATATTTAACTCCTTTTAAGAAACTTATTCTTACTTATATTATTATTTTTATTTTACAATCATTTATTCACCTATAATTACTTAATATATGCACGATTAAATATTATGGATTATATTATACACTATCTTAACCTTCTTCTAAAAATATAAAATCAGCCTTAGTATTGAATATTTATCTAATTAATAAATTAGCCCAATCTTTTATTCTTAAATGTTTATAATACTGAAGATAAATTACTTCTTTAACAATTTATTTTAAAACAAAAAGGTTGTTAATAAAATTAACAACCTTTGTTATGGTGCGTCATCAGGGATTCGAACCCTGGACACCCTGATTAAGAGTCAGGTGCTCTACCAACTGAGCTAATCACGCAAATCTTACCTCGCAACGTCCTACTCTGCCACACAGTCTCCCATGCAGTACCATCGGCGCTATAGACCTTAACTTTCCTGTTCGGAATGGGAAGGAGTGTTACCTCTATGCCATCATCACGAGATCTTTAATTTGAAAAAACTTTGTTCTTTCAAAATTGCACACAGTTTCTTTAATGTATATTACAACTTGATTATATTGGTCAAGCCCTCGACCTATTAGTATCAGTCAGCTAAATATGTTACCATACTTACACCTCTGACCTATCAACCTTGTAGTCTTCAAGGGGTCTTACTAGCTTATGCTATGGGAAATCTCATCTTGAGGTGGGCTTCACACTTAGATGCTTTCAGCGTTTATCCCTTCCCGACTTAGCTACCCAGCTATGCTTCTGGCGAAACAACTGGTACACCATAGGTCAGTCCATCCCGGTCCTCTCGTACTAAGGACAGCTCCTCTCAAATTTCCTACGCCCGCGACGGATAGGGACCGAACTGTCTCACGACGTTCTGAACCCAGCTCGCGTGCCGCTTTAATGGGCGAACAGCCCAACCCTTGGGACCTACTTCAGCCCCAGGATGCGACGAGCCGACATCGAGGTGCCAAACCTCCCCGTCGATGTGAACTCTTGGGGGAGATC
>NZ_CP144906.1:5320000-5332500 GCF_036699995.1 Clostridium beijerinckii
TTTATAACCAAAGGATACATAACTGATCCAATAAGGGTCTCACCACTTCTTATCTCGCTACCTTTATCTGCAATTACATTATCCAATACTGCATCGTCACCAATTCTGCTATTTTGCATTATTATACAATCTTTTAATTTTGTATTTTTTCCTATATATACCCTTCTGCCTATTATGCAATTTTCAACTGTTCCTTCTATTCTACAACCATTTGCTATTATTGAGTTTATAACACTACTTGTATCTGCATAGTGAGTTGGAGCTTCATCTTTAGTTTTTGTATAGATAGGTCTTTCATCATTAAAAATTTCTTTATTTACTTTTCTATTTAAAAATCCCACATTACTATCATATAATGCCTTAATTGAATTTATACAATCTAAATGTCCTTTGAATTCGTAAGCACTTGCTGTTAACGTATTTAAATTATTATGAATATACTCTTTTACCTTTCGATACATTCCACTACTTACACATTCATTTACAATATTTATAAATAATTCAGTTTTTAATATATACATCTCCATATTGATATTTGCCTTCGGACTTTTCCCTATATTTTCTCCTACACTTATAACGCTTCCTGAATCGTCAAAGTTTAATACGCCGCAATCACCAAAGGCTTCATCTGCATTGTTTACCTTCTTATATACCATTGTAATATCTTTACCTGTGCTCTTATGGTATTCCAAAACTTCATTGTAATCTATATTACAAATCATGTAGCTTGGTGCTAATAATACATATTCTCTTCTACTATGTGTTAAAAATTGTATATTTTCAGCGAAATTATGGACATCATCATAAACAGGCTCGTCATTTCCAAAGTTAAAAACTTTTAATCCATCTTTTTTTCTATTTAAGTCCCATGGCCTTCCATTTGTCAAATGGTCTATTAGAGACCTTGACTTATTCTTTGTAAATATTCCTATACAATTGATCCCTGAGTTGGTCATATTAGACAAAATAAAATCTATGATTCTATATCTTGCTGCAATAGGAACTGAAGCAAGAGATCTATTAACTACTAATTCACCCATTCTGTTTTCATTTTCATCTAAGTTGATTATACCAATACAATTTTTCATTTCTTTCTCCCCCCTTAGTGATATCGCTAAACTGCTTTATTATTTTCTATAACTGTACCCATTTTTACTTCTTCTTTTGCTGCAATAATAGCTATTTCATCACCTAAAGAAATTTTACAGTCTTTTCTAACTATTGCTCCACTTCCAACAATTGCTTTTTCAATAACTACATTATCACCTATTTTAGCATCCGTCATAATTATTGAATCTCGAACAACTGAGTTTTTTCCTATTTGAACTCCTTGAAATAATATTGAGTTTTCCACTTGTCCATTAACAACACAACCTTCAACAACTAATGAATTAGCTACTTTTGCATTCTCGCCTATATATTGTGCCGGCCTTACTGGATTGACTGAATATATCTTCCATTCCTCATCATGTAAATCAAGTTCATTATCTTCTCTTATCAAATCCATATTTGCTTCCCATAGGCTATCTATAGTACCAACATCTTTCCAATATCCTTTAAATGGATACGCCACCATCTTATTTCCATTGCTAAGCATATTTGGAATTATATTCATTCCGAAGTCGTTTTTTGAGATCTTGTCTGATTCATCCTCTCTTAAATATTTTTTTAGAGTTTTCCAATTGAAAATATATATCCCCATCGATGCTAAATTATTTTTGGGGTTTTTTGGTTTTTCTTCAAACTCATATATTGATAAATCTTCCCTTGTATTCATTATTCCAAAACGTGATGCTTCATCCATTGGCACTTCAATAACGGCTATAGTAGCCTCTGCTTGTTTTTCTTTATGAAAATCTAGCATCTTTGTGTAATCCATCTTATATATATGATCTCCAGATAAAATTAAAATATATTCTGGATCGTATCTATCAACAAATTCTATATTTTGATAAATTGCATTTGCAGTACCTTTATACCATTCTCCGCCTTTTTCTTCTTGGTATGGTGGTAATACATGTACTCCCCCATGAGCTCTATCTAAATCCCATGCTTCCCCTATGCCAATATGTGCATTTAATTCTAGCGGTTTATACTGCGTTAATACTCCTACTGTATATATTCCTGAATTCGAACAATTGCTTAATGGAAAATCTATAATTCTATATTTTCCTCCAAACGGTACTGCTGGTTTAGCTAATTTTTTTGTTAATACCCCTAACCTCGATCCTTGTCCACCAGCCAATATCATTGCCACAATTTCATTTTTACCCATAATATTATCTCCTCTCATATGTGTTTGTTCTCATTAGATAAATTTTATATTATATGCTCCTATCTTCAAAAAAATTATTATTATATTTTTATTTAAGTGAACTTGCAGAAGCATATTATATTTTTAATAATTATTTTGTAATATGATTACCCCTAGAATTTATAATTATAGTTTTGCATACAATATATTATACATTCATTTTCCATTAAATTCCATATAAGCATATATCAAAATATTTGTCAATTTTTTATTATATAATCAAACTCAATGAACTAGATCCTACGCAATATTTTTAAATCATATGGAAAGATAGTTATAATGCTATCACTTCCTATAAACTTATATTTTTCACTAATATCAAGTAAATTCACATAATCTCCACTTAAGTTAATTTCTTTAATTAATTTAGTTTCGCTTGAAACATTTACTAATACTATTACGCTCTCATTTTCATATTTTCTTTCAAACGCAAATACGTCTGGATCAGTTTCAAAGATACTTAACTTCCCCTTTTTTAAACCATCTTCATTATTTCTTATTTTAATTATTTTATGGTAGAAATCAGCAAGCATTTTGTTCTCTTTCCCCCATGGATAGCTTTTCCTGTTATCAGGTTCTCTTCCACCTTTTATGCCGGCTTCATCTCCATAGTATATTAGTGGTACTCCTGGCAAAGTAAATTGAATTGCTATAAGTAATTTTAACAGTGATATATTTTCATCCAGAACAGTTAAAATTCTTTCTGTATCATTTGTACCTATAATATTTAGATTTCCATAAAAACTTTCTCTTGGATAATTCTCGTACAATGACATAATTTTTTTATTTAACTTATCTGACTTTATATATCCCTTGATAAAATTAATTAAACTTTCCCTTAAAGGATAATTAGTTGCTGCTTGCACTTCATTCCCTTGTAAATATTTTCGTCTTCTTGAATAACTTATCTTATTAGATGCGTCTTCCCATATATCACCTAAAAGTACAGTATCCTTATTTATTTCTCCGATTTTCTTTCTTATTAGTTCTATAAATTCATCTGGAAGCTCATCTGTCACATTTAAAAACCATCCGTTAACTCCCATATCTGTCCACTTATTTATAATAGAATTATCTCCGCTTATAATATAGTCAACATATTCTTTTTGCATCGAGTTAACATTCGGTCTATCATCCATTCCCCACCAAGATTCATACCTATATGGATATGTAATAAATTTATACCAATCATAAAATCTAGAATTTGGCGAATTATACGCTCCAACATCGTCGTAATTTCCTAGTTTATTAAAATATTTACTATCAGAGCTTGTATAGCTCAGTACAATATCTAGAATGATTTTAATTCCTTTACTATTTGCCACTTTACATAATTCTCTAAATTCATCATTTGTGCCGAACATTTCATCTACAATTTCATAGTCCGCTGTATCATATTTATGGCAACTAGGGGATTTAAATATTGGGCTTAACTTTATTATATTAGCTCCCAATTCTTTTATATAATCTAATTTCTTTATTATCCCCTTTAGATTTCCTCCATAAAAATCCCATCTAGAAATTTTTCCAAAACTATCTCTAATATACATAGGACTATCATCCCATCTTCCGTATATAAATGAGTTTTCTTTTGTATTACCTATAATTTTATTTTCATTTCCATTGTAAAATCTATCTATTAGAATATGGTATATTACACCTTCTTTATACCAGCTTGGTATGAATGACTTTTCATATACAGTTATTTGATATGGCACAGGATTATAAGTATATATTTGGCCAACTCCTCCCAAATGATTGTCATTATTTCCATAATATACTCTGTCATACCCATCTATTAAAATAAAATAGTATTCTAATATCCCCAAAGCATCAGATGTATCAATTTCTACAGAATATTTAAATTCACCATTATTTAAATATTCCTTGTTCATTCCCATATTCATTTTAGTTCCATCGAATTTTATCAATTCGATTGCTACAATTATGTCTTTATTAATATTAATAGATATCTTAACCTTTTGACCAGCCTCTACAGCTCCAAAGGGCCTTCTAAATCTTATGCTTTGAGAGTCATGTAATATCTGTATATCATTCATTCAGTTAATCCTCCTATAGATTCTTATAGATTACCTCTGATCCCCAAATACCTGTTGCATATTCTTCTATTGTTCTGTCAGATGAGAATATCCCTGAATGTGCAATATTAATTCCACACATTCTTTGCCACTTATTAGCATTCCTATAAAGAGTATCAATCTTATCTTGAGCTTTTAAATATGAGTCAAAATCTTGTAAAACAAAAAACTCATCATTATAATTTATTAGATTTTCATATATACTTCTAAATTTATTTTTATCACTATGATATTTTCCATTTATTAAATCATCAATTACCCTTTTTACTCTAATATCATTGTTGTATATATCAATAGATTTATATCCTCCATTTTTGTAATAATTCAATACTTCATCTGCAGTTAATCCAAATATCACTATATTATCATCTGTAACTTCATCTTTTATTTCAATATTTGCCCCATCTAATGTTGCTACTGTAATAGCTCCGTTCATCATAAATTTCATATTTGATGTTCCTGAAGCTTCTTTTGTTGTTGTTGAGATCTGCTCACTTACATCTGTTCCCGGGATTATTTGTTCAGCTAGCGAAACTCTATAATTTTGAATGAAAACAACTTTTATCTTTTCATTTACTCTAGAATCATTATTTATTTTGTTTGCAACACAATTTATTAATTCAATAGTATTTTTAGCTAAATAATAACCCGGTGCAGCTTTTCCTCCAAAGATGAATGTCCTTGGAACTATATCGTAATTAGGATCATCAATTAATTTATTATATAAATCCATTATTCTTAGACAATTAAGTACTTGCCTCTTATAAGCATGTATTCTTTTTACCTGAACATCAAATATAGAATCAGGATCTACTCTTACATTATCATTCTTTAAGATTATACTTGCTAGCTTTTCTTTGTTAAATTTTTTAATTTTTCCTAACTGTTCTAGAATCACTTCATCATACAAATGCCTCTCAAAGTTCTTTAGATCAAGTGGATGTCTTATAAAGCTATCTCCAATTGTATCTTTAATTAGTTTTGTAAGCTCTGGATTACTTTTTAAAAGCCATCTTCTATGAGTAATTCCATTAGTTTTATTATTAAATTTATTTGGATAAAGATAATAGAAGTCTGTCATCTCTTTTTTCTTCAATATTTCTGTATGAAGTTTTGCTACCCCATTTACACTATGACTGCCTACAATCGCTAGATGTGCCATCTTGACTTGCTCATCAGCTATTATCGCCATTCTTCTAACTTTTTCAAGGTTGCCTGGATATTTAGTTAAAAGTTCTGCACAATATCTTTTATTAATTTCTTCAACAATCATATATATTCTTGGAAGCAATTTTTGAAACATATCTATTGGCCATTTTTCCAAAGCTTCTGCCAAAATTGTATGATTAGTGTACGATATTGTATTAGTTGTTATTCTCCAAGCCGTATCCCATTCTAACCCTTCTTCATCCAATAATATTCTCATAAGTTCTGGTATCGCAAGTGTAGGATGAGTATCATTTACATGAATCGCTACTTTTTCATCTAGTAATAATATATCTTTTCCATGCTTTTTGCAGTGCCTTACAATGCTTTGGACTCCTGCTGAAACAAAGAAATATTGCTGCTTTAGTCTTAACATTTTACCTTCATAAAATGAATCTTCTGGATACAGCACTTGCGAAATTGATTCAACTGAATTTTTATACTTAATTGCTTGGAGAAAATCACCTCTACTAAATGATGAAAAATCAAACTCGTTTGAAACCGCCTCTGCACTCCATAATCTAAGAGTATTTACAATTTCATTTTCGTACCCTACAATTGGAGTATCATATGGGACTGCCAATACAGGCTCATAATTTATATGCATAAAGCTTAAGCGTCCATTTATTTCGCTTACTTTTACCTCTCCACCAAACTTAACAATTTCTGCTTTTTCTGCTTTTCTCTTCTCCCAGACGTTTCCTAGCTTTAACCAATCATCAGATACCTCAACTTGTTTTCCGTCTATAATTTTTTGCTGAAAAAATCCATATTTATATCTAATCCCACATCCGTTTCCTGGAATATTCAAAGATGCCATTGAATCTAGGAAACATGCCGCAAGTCTTCCCAGTCCGCCATTACCTAGTCCTTGGTCTTGCTCTAAGTTTTCCAACTCTTCTAAATTTATATTTAAATCTGATAAGGCTTCTTTACATATATCTCTTATACCTATATTTAATAAAGCATCACCAAGTAACCGTCCCAGTAAGAATTCCATAGAAAAATAATAAACTTGCTTCTCCCCAGTCTTATTATATTTTTTATTTGTTTTAAGCCAAGTTCTTGTAACATAATCCCTTACTAAACTTCCTAAAGCATCATACTTTTGTTGATTAGTTCCTTCCTTTAATTCAATACCATGCATCTCTAAGAACTTATTTACATAAGCTTTTTTAAATGTTTTTTTATCCATTTCGAGCATTGATATACCCCCTCATAACATTATGTCCTGATCTTAATCTTGTCCTGTTAATTCTCTATATAAATCTAAGTATATTTGAGCTGATCTATTCCAGCTATTATCAGAATTCATTGCATTTTCGATTAGATTTTCCCACTTACCCTTATCCTTATATATCCATAACGCGTATTTTATTATATTGTATAACTCATCTGAATTGTAATTTCTAAAACTAAACCCATTACCTTCTCCAGTATATTCATTATATGCAATTATTGTATCCTTAAGTCCCCCAGTTTCCCTAACTATAGGAATAGAACCATATCTAAGTGCTATTAATTGTCCTAATCCACATGGCTCAAAAAGTGAAGGCATTAAAAACATATCGCATGCTGCATAAATCTTATTTGCTAACCCATTATCAAATTTAATATTTGCAGATACCTTATTTCCATACCTAGAATCTAGCCATTTGAAATGTTCCTCATAATGCTTATCTCCAGTTCCTAAAATAACTAGTTGAACATTTTCTTGTAGCAGTTTATCCGAAATATTTACTAGTAGATCCATTCCCTTTTGACTTGTCAATCTAGTTACCATAGCTAGCATTGGTATATTTTTATCAACAGTTAGCCCTAACTCTTTTTGTAACTCAGTTTTATTTATCACTTTATCTTCAATAGAGTTTATACTATAGTTCTTTTTAATAAATCTATCTGTATTAGGATTAAATTCATCATAATCTATACCATTTGTTATTCCTCTTAATGCATAGGATCTATCTCTTAATACTCCATCCAATCTTTGACCATACTCAGGTGTTTGTATTTCGTATGCATAAGTATTACTAACAGTTGTAATAATATCTGAATAATATAATCCACCCTTCATATAACTTACACCATCGTCAAATTTTAAGCATGTGTTATTATAAAGCTCCATATCAAATCCAAATAACTCCGGTAATATTTGAGGATCAAATACTCCTTGAAATGCTATATTATGAATTGAATATACGCATTTCATCTTCCAATAGAACATATCATTTCTTTTATATTCAAATTTCAATAGCACAGGTAACATCCCAGTTTGCCAGTCATTGCAATGTATAAGATCTGGCTGCCAATCTATTTGCCTCAACATATCTAATACGGCTCTATCAAAGAATGCAAATCTCTCTGCATCATCATAGAATCCATAGATTTCATCTCTCTTAAAATATGCTTCATTATCTAAAACATAATATGTTACTCCATTGTAAAAGCATTCCCATACGCCACAAAATTGTTCTCTCCATCCAACTTTAACATTAAACCATTTAACAAACCTTAGCTTGTCTCTTACTTCCCAACTAATTTCTTTATACTTTGGTATAACAACTCTTACATCTGCATTTTTTTGTGCAAGTGCTTTTGGTAATGCCCCAGCAACATCTCCGAGCCCCCCTGTTTTAATGAACGGACTAGCTTCAGATGCTACAAATAAAACTCTCATTCTTTATCCCCCTCAACCTCTAGCAAATAAATTTATATCATTATACTATAAATATTTTTATAATATTTACTTTCTCAAACGGTCTTTTTAACCTTTTATTCATCTTTTTCTTTAATTTCTTTATCTACATTAATTTCATTCACTTTTAATATTAATGTTGCCATTGGAGGCACTTTTACTTTCAAAGAATATGGTTGATTGTGGAATTGAGTCTTTTCAGATACAAGCATTTCACCCATAATCTGACCTGAACCACCATATTTACTATCATCAGAATTAAATACTTCTTCATAGCTCCCCAAAAATGGTACTCCAATTTGATAATCATAATACACAATAGAAGTAAAATTAATTATAAAAATCAGTGTATCTTTATCATTTCTACTTCTTCTAGCAAAAATTAATATGCTTTGTTCATTATTATCGGCTTCTATCCAATTAAAGCCTCTATAGTCATGATCGAGCTCCCAAAAAGCTTTATTATTAAGGTATAAATTGTTTAAATCCTTAAAAAATAATTGAGTTTTCTTATGGATTTCTAGCTCATCGATTAGGTTCCATTTTAATTCCTCATATTCTCTCCACTCAATTTTCTGAGCAAATTCGCACCCCATAAACGATAATTTTTTGCCCGGATGTCCCATCATATAACACATAAACGCTCGGAGACCTGCAAACTTATTCCATTCATCTCCCCACATTTTGTTTACCAATGATTTCTTACCATGAACAACTTCATCGTGTGAAAGTGGTAATAAATAATTTTCAGCATAATTATACATCATCGCAAATGTTATATTTTTATGATTATGTTTTCTATATTTAGGATCTATTTCGACATACTCTAATGTATCATTCATCCAACCCATATTCCATTTTAAGTTGAATCCCAAACCATCATAAATTGTAGGTTTTGTAACATTAGGCCAAGATGTTGATTCCTCTGCAATCATAAGTGCAGTCGGATATTCTGCAAATACTGCCTTATTTAACTCCTTTAGAAAATCTATTGCTTCTAAATTCCCATTTCCTCCATATTTGTTTGGTACCCATTCCCCGTGCGATCTGCTATAATCCAAGTACAGTATGCTTGATACGGCATCAACCCTTAATCCATCAATATGGAACTCTCTATACCAGTATAATGCATTCGATATTAAATAACTTTTAACTTCATCTCTACCTAGATCAAAATTACAAGTTCCCCAACCTTTATTTTCCGCTCTCCATTCTTCTTGATATTCATATGTTGGTGTTCCATCAAACTTATATAGTCCGTGAGCATCCTTGCAAAAATGACCTGGAACCCAATCCATTATTACTCCTATATTAGCCTCATGTAACTTATTTATTAAAATTTTAAGGCCTTCATAATCCCCATACCTACTTGTTGGTGAATAATATCCTGTTCCCTGATATCCCCAAGAAGCATCCAATGGATGTTCGATAAGTGGCATAATCTCTACGTGTGTATATCCCATATCTTTCACATATTTAGGTAAATCTTCTGCGATTTCTTCGTATTTTAAGAATCCGCCATCTTTATTTGTCTTCCATGAGCCCAAATGTACCTCATATATATTTAATGGTTGCTCAAGTACATTTATTTTATTTCTTTGATCAATCCATTTTTTATCATTCCATTTGAAAGCTTTAGGCTTATATACTATTGATGCATTATCTGGTCTCAATTCACTTTGTATTGCATACGGATCGGCTTTGTATTCTCCCATCTCTCCATCGCTTCCCACTATACAATACTTATATCTATTTCCAGCCTTAGCAGTATAAAAAAAGCCTCTCCATAATCCATTTTCAGTTATTCTTTCAAGCTTGTATTCCTCTTTTACTTCGAAATTATTAAAATCCCCAACAACATATACATCTTTTGCATTAGGTGCCCACGTTACAAATTGCACACCTTTCTTTCTTTTCTCAGTTTTAATATGTGAACCTAAAATATTATAAGATTCATAGTTTTTACCTTGATGAAACAAATATGTGTTAAGATTAGTTATTTCAGATTTATCAATACTTTCTGTTCTCTTTTTAACATTAATTTTACTATGTTCTGTTTTCGACTTTTCAATCTTCTCCCCTTCTGCTTGAAATTCTTCCATTAATTCTTTTGAAGCTGATTTCTTTGTTGTACCTGCTTTTGTTGAACTTACTGCAGATTTCCCTTTTGAAGATTTATTAGTTGTTTTTTTTGTCTTTGGTTGTACAGCTAATTCATTCGTTTTGGTGGATTTAGATTTATTAATATTATCTCCACCCTCCAATTCAGATTCTTTATTATTCTCTTCTTTTAAAATAATTTTTTCTTCGTTTTTATTCTCCAACGCATTCTTCTTATCAATTGCCTTAGATTTCTTTAAAATCCCTTTAGATTTAATACCAATTTCTTTATCATTTGTAGTAATGTCATTTACCTTAACATCTAGATTATTAATTGGATTTAATTCAGTTGTTTCCTTTGAGGAAATTTTCTTTTTTGCTCTTCCCTTTGTCTTACTTATTCTTTTCTCAACAGATGAATTATCTTCGATAGATACTTTTCCGTCTTCTTCTGTCAAACCATTCATATCTCTAGGACCTATTTCATCTTTATCTTTAATCTTACTGCTTTTAGGATCATTTTGCATTAAACTATACCCCCATCCATATTCATATCCCTCTCATAAACTAAATTAAATGCTTCTCTTTATTATAATTCTCACTATATATATATCTTACCAAATTTTATGGTACTTTTCACTTATTTTTCTTTATTTTTAATAAAAATTATAATTAATTTAACTTTTAAGATAATAAATATATATTTTTATCCATATATAATGTATAATATTCAATCATTCATTTTATTAAATTTAAAATTAATTCACAGAATAGCAATAATCAAGCTCATAAAAGACGCTGTATATTAAGAAATAAAGTGAGCAGTTCCTAAGTTTTATTCTGCTAAGTTTTTAATATTAGAAAAATTATTTTAAACTCATGTCACTTATATATCTTTTTAAAATCATGATCAGAGGGCGATCTTCACTCTCTAACCAATGATAATAGTGCTTAATTTACCAAAATTCATACCATAAAAAAAAAGAGAATCCATATCTTGAATCCTCTCTTTAACAATTAGTATTAAAACAACTTTAATATATTACCTTAAACGTTATAATTATTCATATATTTTAAATGATACAATTCAAGCACATGAATCAATTAATACCTTAGAGCCTGCTTATTAAAAGTGCGAAACATTACAAAATAAAAAAAGATAGTCATTACAACTATCTTTTTTGCTTACCTCGCAACGTCCTACTCTGCCACACAGTCTCCCATGCAGTACCATCGGCGCTATAGACCTTAACTTTCCTGTTCGGAATGGGAAGGAGTGTTACCTCTATGCCATCACCACGAGATCTTCAATTTGAAAAAACTTTGTTCTTTCAAAATTGCACACAGTTTCTTTAATGTATATTACAACTTGATTATATTGGTCAAGCCCTCGACCTATTAGTATCAGTCAGCTAAATATGTTACCATACTTACACCTCTGACCTATCAACCTTGTAGTCTTCAAGGGGTCTTACTAGCTTATGCTATGGGAAATCTCATCTTGAGGTGGGCTTCACACTTAGATGCTTTCAGCGTTTATCCCTTCCCGACTTAGCTACCCAGCTATGCTTCTGGCGAAACAACTGGTACACCATAGGTCAGTCCATCCCGGTCCTCTCGTACTAAGGACAGCTCCTCTCAAATTTCCTACGCCCGCGACGGATAGGGACCGAACTGTCTCACGACGTTCTGAACCCAGCTCGCGTGCCGCTTTAATGGGCGAACAGCCCAACCCTTGGGACCTACTTCAGCCCCAGGATGCGACGAGCCGACATCGAGGTGCCAAACCTCCCCGTCGATGTGAACTCTTGGGGGAGATCAGCCTGTTATCCCCGAGGTAGCTTTTATCCGTTGAGCGATGGCCCTCCCACGAGGTACCACCGGATCACTAAGCCCGACTTTCGTCCCTGCTCCACTTGTAGGTGTCGCAGTCAGGCTCCCTTCTGCCTTTACACTCTTCGAACGATTTCCGACCGTTCTGAGGGAACCTTTGGGCGCCTCCGTTACATTTTAGGAGGCGACCGCCCCAGTCAAACTGCCCACCTAACAATGTCCTGTCACCAGTTTCATGGCATCCAGTTAGAAC
>NZ_CP144906.1:5337500-5472500 GCF_036699995.1 Clostridium beijerinckii
CACATTTGGTCATATTCAATTCTAGTTATACCAAATGACAGTTCATCAATATATTCACCTTGAAAATATTCATTTTCATTAAATATTCCTTCTAGAGTAAAACCTAGATCTAAAAATGCAGTTAAGTCTATTTTTTCGAGAACTTTTATGTTAACCTTAAAAATATTCGAATCTTTAAATATTCCCTTTAATATAAGCGATAGTGTATCACTTAATAATTCATAATTATATTCTCTATAGAACTTAAGATTGACGTTGCATGTTTTGCTTCTGCCAGTTAATTCATCAGTACTGAATCTACCAATGATAATATCATCTATATCTCTTATTAGATATTCTGTTTTATTCGATCTATTTCCTTGTATCTTTACTTTCATGTTTGATTCCATATAATTCCCCTCTACAATCGTGAAAATCTGTCTTCTCGATTTTTAATCCATTATTTATTATTTTTAATTTCATTATTCAACATTCCTATATAATCATTCAACACTTATTTTAATTTTCCTTTTTGCTGTAATCTTAGTTACTCTTATCAATTATATTTCTCTAAATTCTATATAAAAGATTATTACTAGTTACATATAGTGCCACCTCATAACCCTATACACTCTTCTTACACTAGCTAAAAATTGATAATCAGAAAAGCAATATAATTATACTCTAGTTTCATAAATAACCCTCTCATTTAAAATATGGTACTGTCAAAGTTTTTTATCTAACTAAGGCAGCAACCCTTTAATTTTTCTTATTTTTTATATAAATAACTTGCCACCCCCAAAAAGTTAAGATATTTTATACTTGCAAAACAAAAACACTGAACTAAAAAAGGAGGCAAGCTATTACCATGATTAATAAGTTTCTTCTTGAAACTGTAATTTATCTTATTGAAATTATAAAGTATCTCATGACTTTGCTGGTTGGCAAAAACTTGCTTAAAAGCATTTCGGACGAACCTGTTAAGAAAGAATACCGAAAGCTTCAAGTAGATGATCAACCAATCTTTGATGTTCCCGAAAAACTTAACTATAAGCTTCTAATAGCTGAATATGAGTTTAAGCACGGCAAAGAATTTGCTCCTGTGAAACCTCGCAAAAACAAAGCGTTAGCTCCTAAGGATGTTATCTGTCCTAAGTGTGGTGCTCCACATACCTATCTTTACGATAATAACGGAGGCCGAGGACAATATCTTTGCAAAGTCTGTGATACCACATTCAATCCTAAAAATTACTATCAGAAATCCATAGTGTTAAGATGTCCTCACTGCAGTAAAACACTTGAAAGAATCAAGGCGCGTAAGGATTTCTACGTTTATAAGTGTAAGAATGATAATTGCTCTTTTTACCAAAATAATCTTAAATCAATGACAAAATCTGAAAAACAAGATTTTAAGAAGAATCCTGGTAAGTTCAAAGTTAGATACATATTTAGAGATTTCACTTTTGACTTTAAGCCACTTTCTAAAGAAAGTCCGGTAAAATCAAAGGTTTCTCTTCCAAACATTATGATTTCTTCTTACACCTTAGGACTCATTCTAACTTACTACGTTAACTACGGTTTATCTTCCAGAAAGACAGCTGCATTGCTTAAAGATATTCATGATATTAAAATATCTCATCAAGCAATTTTAAACTATGTTAATGCCGTTTCAATTGTAGTTAAGCCATTTATAGATAACTACGATTATAAACTTTCTGACTCTTTCTGCGGCGATGAAACCTACATAAAAGTTAACGGTAAGTGGAACTATATTTTCTTCTTTTTTGATGCTGTTAAAAAGATTATTCTATCTTACAGAGTATCACCACATAGAGATACCGAAACGGCTGTAAAAGCCATCGATGATGTTCTAAGTAAGTTAAAAGAAATACCTGAAGATCTTAATCTTATAACTGATGGTAACCCTATATATCTTCTTGCACAGCACTTCTTTGCAAGCCATAGTATAAAATTCGATGTTACTCAAGTTATAGGCTTAACCAATAAAGATGAAGTTTCAAAAGAATATAGGCCATTGAAGCAAATTATTGAACGTCTTAACCGAACCTTTAAAGGCAATTATAGAGCTACTACTGGCTTCGGAAGTCCTAACGGGTCGGTTGCATTTGTAACTATGTTTGTGGCATACTTTAACTTTCTAAGACCACATTCTGCCCTTGAAGGCAAAACTCCTGTAATCCTTGAAGAGTTAGAGTCAATGTCCAACATGCCTACTAGATGGTGCAAATTTATTGAACTATCTCAAGACTTTGTTCTAAATAACTGTACAATAACTGCCTAATGATCTAAAGCAGTTGGTGAAACGCACCCTTGACACGCCCACAAAGATAAATGGTAAAATATCTCAATAGGCGGGTCTATTAGTCATGTTCAAAATTATCATTCACCCGTCCTTAACTGCCTAAGACCATTTATCTTTAGGTGTGTCAAGGGCAACTAGCAAACATAATTTAACATTAAATGGTAGTTGGATTGATTTTTCATATATTTTTTACACTACCTAAAATATAATAAGAAATTATATATTTCATATTTTTATAGCACCATATATACTAATATTGTTTTTTTAGATTTAATCTTGATTGTGAACTTACATTATTCAGATATCAAATGCAAATTTACTATTGTAGCTATATGCTTAGACCTAATACATAAATTTTATCCACAAAAGTCGGATTTAGTACATACTTATACACAAAACCCACAATATATTGTTGATATTTCTACATACCATACTAATATATTGCGGGTTCTATTTTTAAGGAAGTTTACTACATTATCTAATTTAACCGTTTATTTATTTAATATTTATATATCTACTGTAATATTCCACAAGCTACGCCCAAAATACCTACTGCAAATAATCCAAGGATTATTATTAATGGATTCACGTTCTTCTTTAATAGATACATACATAAAAATGTTAGTAAAAGTGGAACTAATCCTGGCATTAAGCTGTCTAGTACACTTTGAATAGTTGTAACTACTTCTTTTCCATCAGCTTGTGTATATTTAGAGAGAACAAAAGGTATATTAACAGTTGTCCATTTTGAAACAAGACCACCTATAACAAGTAATCCAAGTACTGAAGCACCTTCTGTAAGATATCTAAGTTTATTTCCTCCCATATCAGCAACTAATTGGGTTCCTTTTTCATATCCATAGAACATTCCATACCAGTTTGTTGCAAGTCTTATTGCATTGAATCCTATGAAGAAAATTAATGGTCCAATTATACTTCCTGTAAGTGCAAGTCCTGCCCCTAATGCTGCAAGAACAGGTCTTAGTGTTCCCCAGAATATTGGGTCTCCAACTCCGGCAAGTGGTCCCATAAGACCAATCTTAACACCACTTATTGATCCCTCATCTATATCTGCCCCATTTGCCTTTTGTTCTTCCATGGCTGCTGTTATTCCCATAATTGGCGTTGCCATAAATGGTTGTGTATTAAAGAATTCTAAATGTCTTTTAAGTGCTGCACTTAATTCGTCACCTTTATATAATTTCTTCAAAGCTGGAATTAATGTAACACAAAAACCTATTGCTTGCATTCTTTCAAAATTAAATGATCCCAATAAAAAATTTGAACGGATAAACATTTTTACTATATCACTTTTATTTAATTTCTTTTCACTCATTATTTTATCTCCTTTCTGTAATTACATTAAGTCTGAATCATCAATGTCATCAATACTTCCTGTTCCAGCTACTGCTACTTTACCTTCGTTAGCTATTGATTTGATATGGAATATTGCTGCAATAACACCTACAGCACCAAAACCAATCAAATTGAAATTTGTAAATGCCGCTAGTAGGAATCCGATAAAGAAGAATGGTAGTAATGATTTACTATTCATCATATTCATTACCATTGCGTACCCAACAACTACTATAAATCCACCTGAAACTTGAAGTCCTCTTGTAATAACTTGTGGTATAGCTGCAAGTGCCGCATTTACTGCATCTGTTCCTGCAAGTACTCCTACTATAGCTGCTGGAATAGCCACACGTATTGCTTGAAGTGATAAACCTAGTATATGGCACATTTCTATTCCTCTTGTGTTACCCTTTTCAGCATATTTATCAGCTAAGTGTTGGAAAAATACCGTTATTGTTCTTACGAAAATAGTAAGAACTTGTCCTGCTGCTGCTATTGGAACCGCAACTGCTATACCTGCTCCAATTGATTGTTTACCAATTATAACAAGTATTGCTGAAATTACACTTGCAAGAGCCGCATCTGGCGCCATAGCCGCACCAACATTCATCCATCCTAATGCTAACATTTCAAGTGTTCCACCTAGTATAATTCCTGTTTTAATATCCCCTAGTACAAGTCCAACCAATGTACATGCAATTATTGGTCTATGAAATTGTGCCTCATCAAGTACACTTGCCATACCAGTAATTGCTGCAACTATCACTAATAAAATTAATTGTAAAGTGCTCATTTGTAAATTCCCCTCTTTCTTTTAATTTATATATAAAAACTTTTTTAAATTTTATATATCTAATCTTTTAACAGGATTTATTATTCCTTCTATCAAAATCTAAGAGTTTTTAAAGGACCTTATCTTTGGTTGTTAGATAAAATCTATATCTATATAAGTTGTAATTCTTTAAATTTATCCATCAAATTTACTTTAGGATCTTTTGCTAGTTTCCTTACTTCTAATTCGATGCCTTTTTCATTAAGCTTTTTAAACGCCTCAATATCAACATCATTCATGCACAATGCATTTGTAACCTGTTTATCTCCAGCCTTGTAACACATTCCTCCAACGTTTACAGATTTAATAGGTACTCCACCTTCAACCATTCTTAATACATCTGTAGGGTTTGTAAATAAGAATAAAGTTTTAAAACTGTCAAATTTAGGATTATTATATGCTTCAATTGCCTTTGCTATTGGAAGCACATATGCTTTTATCCCTGGAGGAGCTACTTGAATTACTAATTGTTTTCTTAAGTCATCTGCTGCAACTTCATCACTGCAGGCAAATATTCTATTGCATCCACTATACTTTGTCCAAACTGTTGCAACTTGTCCATGTATTAATCTGTCATCTATTCTTACAAAACTAATTTCCATCTTTATATCTCACCTTTCAAATTTCATATTATAATTAAATTCATGTAATTCTTATACTAACTAATCATAGGTTGCTATATTATCTCATCATCTAAATCCTCTTCAATATTTTTAGATAAAATTCTTATAGCCTCCTTTCCGGAATTTTCTGCAATTGATAAAAGTTCTGACACACTTGAAAAATCTCTACTTCCTAGAACCTCTAATATCATTGGGAGATTAACACCTGTCACAATTTCCATATTCTCATGTTTCATTGCAATTATGCTCGCTGCATTAAATGGACTTCCTCCAAAAAGGTCTACCATGAACAATACGCCATCTGTTGAATTCATTTTTTCTATAAGTGAATTGTATTTTTCAACTAGAGCATCTATACCCTCGCCTGGCTGAAAAGTAACACTTCCCACATTTTCTTGGACTCCAAAAATCATTTCAGCTGATTTAAGGATTTCTTCCGAGAATATACCATGAGTACCTACGATTACTGCTATCATTATTTCATCATCCTTTCCTGCTACAAATATTATTTCTATACCAATATACTTAGCAATTCCCATGCCAAAAAAAGTGTGTCAACAAATACTTTTCTCCAAACATGAATTCTAAACGCATACAATGCGGATAAGTTTTCACCTTGACACTCTAAAGTATTATTTGACACACTTTTAATTGTATTTTGACACATTATTTTTCTTATATAAATTAAATTTAACACACATCTATAACATCAATCATATAGTATAGCTCATCATCCGTCAGCTCTATTGATAAAGCTTCTTTAAATATTAAATTTGCTCTTCTTAACACTTCCAGATATCTTGGATTTAATTCTGAATCAGATGAATCATATACCAGTCCATTATTTAAAAGCATCCTTTCTAATGCACATGCAACATGAAACATAATTCTTAGTTTAGTTGGATTCTCATAATGTACATTCAAAGATTTTTCAATAGATTTTATAAAATCATCTAATAAAGAATATATCTTTTCAGGATTAAGAAAGGTTAAAATCTCTGTTAAAGTTTGCTTACAAAGATTTTTTAAAACAATCTGATTTTCTCCTTTTATAACCGGATTAATATCCTTTCCTTCAATTATATTTCTCAAAATATTTTCTCCAGATCCATCAATTAGTTCTTCAATCGATATAAAGGGAATTCCCATATTAGGATTTGCTATTCCCACAAGTGCTAAAATTTTATTTTTTCGCGAAATCTGTTTTATTGACTCATTTAGATTATTTAATCCTACTGGGATTATTCTAATATTATCGTTAATTGAGATATTCTTTGCTACAGCTTCAACTAATTCCTTGAGTTTAATTGCAGCGCCCTTACCTGTTGAGCAAATTGTAATTATAGCATTATCTTCTCCAGTTTTACCTTCTGTCATCATATTATTTGTATATCCTCTAAAATCAGTAATTAAATATGAATATACTGAATTTAGATCGGCATCAAAAATTGAGCATTTTCTGACTGCTTCTAGTACTAGAGCCGTTGATACCATATCAATACTCTTAATATTTATCTTGGTCTTTTTCGTTATAGTTTCCCCAAAACTATTTAAAGATCCCATATCTACTAAAAGTAGTACTCCTTTTCCTTCATCTACTTGCTTAACTTTTTCAATAACACTATCTATAATATCCGAAGGTTTTCTCTCAAGCGGCATGTCAACTGCTGCGATATTCTCTGCATCAAAAAGTTTTTTGGCCACAGCAACCATGCTTGTAGCAGTGCTTGTACCATGAGATGCAACTACTATTCCAACTCTTTCTTGATGAGATAATTCTTGTATTGAGCTTAGAAGTAAAGCTAAATATTCTATTTCAACTTCTGGAATTATTAAGTTATATCTATCCTCTATTAACTTATGAATCTCTTTAGCTACCCCGTATTCTTTACTATTAGATGATAATGTTAACTCAATATTTGTTGAAAATGATACTGTGTTTTTCTTTATACGATTAAATAACGCACTAAAATGTAGGCTTATAGCATATATAAATCTATCACTTAACTTTCTGCTCAATCTATTTTCAGCTAACATTTTTATTTCTTCAGCAAAATCAACAATATCTTTATCAACAATTTTTAATAAACCTTCTCTACGATACGCATCATTCTTGAATCTCGCGTAAAATTGCTTTAAATGAACATTTATATCTGTTGTTATATAATTTTTAATATCTTGATCGCTCATGCCTTCTTCTTGTAAAACAAACGCCTTATCCTCTATTATATTGTAAATATTAAATGGTGGCTCATAAGCATCAGTCTCTAAAAAAGTTTTGTTACCATCAGGTTTAACCACCAATGTGCTAGGAACCCTTCCCCAAAAATTGGAGTCGTCTTTTATTTTACTTTCAAAATTAAGTATTCCATTTCTTATGCTTTCTGGGAGTAAATCTAAATTTATCTCAATACATTTATCTGTATTCATGCAATTCAGAAATCCTGTGGCACAAACTAGCTGTATATTTGACTTTAATTGGCCTACATTTCCATATGTTGTACTTCCAATTAATGCTTTTATCGATTCCGATGAAATTTTAATAGTCTTATTTACCCTTTGAGCTTCCTTAGAAAGTAAATAATGTATGAGTTCTAATTTATCTTGTAAAGATCTCTCTTCAAAGTTCGGAATAACTATAGTTATAGGAATTCTTCTAATAAAAGTATTTAATAATGTAGAATTAGGATCTTCTGTTGTTGCACCTATTAACAATACATTAGCTTTGCGCTGTCTATCTGTTTCTCCAAGCTTATTATAGGTTCCTGTATCCATGAAATAGAAAATCATTTCTTGCCCTTCTGGCGGTAATCTATGTATCTCATCTAAGAATAGTATTCCTCCATCAGCCTTTTCAACGATTCCCTCTTTTTCCTTATCAGCTCCTGTAAAAGCACCCTTAATATGTCCAAAAATATACGATAAAAGTAATTGTGGATTATTAGCATAATCCGCACAATTGAAAACAACAAAAGGCGCATCTTCAGGTAATTTTTTTATATATTTTGAATACTGGTACATTATATTAACAAATAAGCTTTTCCCAACTCCTGTACTTCCAATTATCAAAGTGTGAAGCCCATTAGGCGGGTATAACAGGGCTGCCTTTGCTTGTTCGATTTGATTTTTTAGGCTAGTATTAGCTCCAATTAAATAGTTAAAAGGAGATTGTTCTTCATTTCTTACCACTTCTTCACTTGAGGCAAATTCCATTATATCTGATATCTCTTCCAAGTCGTCTGGTAACTTTACAGATAATATTTCCTCAAAACTTTTTCTATCGAAATAAAGAACGGGTCTATTTTTAATCTTAATGATTTTCGAATCTCTGCAAAGTGCATTAAGTTCTCTCGACACATTACTTCTTAATATTTCAAGATGTTCTCCTATTTCCTGTGCACTAAATCCTTTAACTTCTAAGAGCTTATCCTTTGTAAATTTTTTCGAGTTATTTTCGATATAATTGTAAATCCTATCAATACGCTTCATGATGCTCACCTTCTTTTAGATTTGTCTATAATTAATAAAAAACTAACTCTTTCAAGTAAATATATAGTATCCTTTTACTAAAAAAAATACAATATACTTCACCAAAAGAGTCAGTTAAAATCAATTACTATAAATTTACTATATACTTGAAACTTTTATACCAATACCTGAATCTAGTGCTACTTTATTTCTAATATATCTTTTATAACTTCTCCACCAATTATCATTCCTGCAACTGGAGGAACAAATGATATACTTCCAGGTATTTGTCTTTTAATAGCGCACTTCTTAGTACCACCAGTACAAACGCATCCTGTTTTGCATGTAACAACATCATCATAGTTAGGTTTTATCGGAACTTCTTCTGAATAAACTACTTTTAATTTTTCTATTCCTCTTTTACGTAGCTCAGATCTCATAACCTTAGCTAAAGGGCATATTTTTGTTTTAAATATATCTGTAACTTTAAATTGTGTAGGATCTAATTTATTACCAGTTCCCATAGAACTCATTATTTTTATGCCTTTTTTATAACAATACTCTACTAATCCTAATTTAGCTGATACTGTATCTATTGCATCAACTACATAATCTACATCATCAGGAATTATAGACGCTATATTTTCTTGTGTAACAAAAATCTGATGTGTTATAACATTACATGCTCTATTTATAGATAATATTCTTTCTTTCATTACTTCTACCTTAGGCTGACTTATTGTCTTATAGGTAGCATGCACTTGTCTATTCAAGTTTGTTAAACAAACAGTATCATCATCAACAATTATCAACTCACCTACTCCTGCTCTTGCAAGAGCTTCTATCGTATAGCTTCCTACTCCACCTACACCAAAAACAATAACTTTACTATGTTTTAATTTATCTAATCCATCTTTACCTATCAAAAGTTCAGTTCTTGATAAAGAATGCTGTGCTGTCATACATCTTCTCTCCTTATTATCTTATACTTTCAATTGATATTATAACACAAAAACAATCGAAAATTGGCAGTATAATTATTATATATTATAAGCTCAGTAATGATTATTTACATATATATATTAATTAATACTAAAACTTTTCTTTTAACTTAGCATGAGGTACAAAAATAATTTTACAAATTTATCTATTAAATTTGTAAACTAATGATTATAATATATATTAGTGTCAAATATGTTTAACCAAGATATTTATTTTTCTATAATTTATTCAATTTAGAGCGTATATAATCAAAGCGACTTGTTTCGTTCGTATTAACAACTTGTCATTTTTAGCTTTTAGATATTACTCAATAAATTTGCATAAGAATTAAATATATACAGAGCGGTTATATCATATTTATTAATTAATTGTTTTAGGAGGCTCACTTTTATATGATTATTGGAATAATTGCTGCTATGGCAGAAGAATTAGAACTATTACTAAATGATTTAACTATTGAAGAAAAAAAAGATAAGGCTAATATGACTTTCCACAAAGGAAAATTATATGGAAAAGATGTTGTAGCTGTGGTTTGCGGTATCGGCAAGGTTAATTCAGCTATTTGCACTCAAATATTAGCATCTGAATACAAAGTAGATAAAATTATTAATGTAGGAGTTGCTGGTGGAATAGGAAAGGAAATTTATCCTGGTGATATTGTTGTTGCTGAAAATTTAGTTCAACATGACATGGATACCACAGCTTTCGGAGATAAAGTTGGACAGATTCCAAGACTAGATACATTTGATTTTAAATGTGATAAGGAAATGGTTTCTATAGCTAAAAGTGCATGCGAGAAAATTCCAGAATTAAATAGTTTTACAGGAAGAATTGCTTCTGGAGACCAATTCATAGCAAATATAGAAAAAATTCATTGGCTTGATCAGGAGTTTGGAGCAATATCTTGTGAAATGGAAGGCGCTAGTATAGCTCAAGTTTGCTATCTAAACTCAATTCCTTTTGTAGTTATAAGATCTATTTCTGATAACGCAAATAATGGTGCTCATATGGATTATGAGAAATTTGTCCCAATCGCAGTTAAAAATTCTACTAGAATAATAAAACAAATGTTAGAAATGATGTAGTAAAAGTAATATTTTATATAGAGAAAGCCATCCCTTGAAAGTGTCTAAATATATTTATATGCACTTACAAAAGATGGCTTTCTCTATATCAATCTTTTCCTATTTAAAATACTATTCTACTGTAAACATCTTTAATTCTTCTTGCAATTTATATGATATCTGTTGCAAGTTACCAGCATACTCTGTTAATTCTGCCATTGTTGCATTTACTTCCTGAGCTGATGCTGTAACCTCTTCAGATATTGATGCCGATTCCTCTGAAACCGCTGCTATATTTTCAATTTGTGTCTTAACTGCCTCTTTATTTAAATTCATTTTTTCATTTAAGACTTTAATATTTTCTATTGCTCCTGTTAAAGGAATTATAGAATCAACTATTTTATTAAATATAGCTTCTGTTTCCTTTATTGCTTCTCCTTGTTTCTGTGACATTTCTCTACTTTCTTTCATAGCTATTTTAGTAGATTCACTCTTATTATTTATTTCTGAAACAATTGCTTTTATTTCATCTGTAGATTTTTTTGATTCTTCTGCTAGTTTTCTGATTTCTTCTGCAACCACCGCAAAGCCTTTTCCTGCATCTCCAGCTCTTGCAGCTTCTATACTTGCATTTAAAGCTAAAAGATTAGTTTGTTCAGTTATTCCTGCTATTACATCCGATATATAATTTATTTTATTTATACTTTCTCCCATTTCACGAACCATGCCGCCAGACTTAATTGCATTTTCTTTAGACTTTTCAGCCTTAAATATCAAGTCATTAAGTATAGATAATCCTTGAGTACCTAATTTCTCAGCTTCACTAGCTAACTCATTAATATGATTAGTCTCTCCATCTACTTCATCTATTCTATTTGATAATTCTTCAGTACTCGTTGCAACCTCTGTTGCTGATTGCGCTTGGTTTGTAGCTCCATTTGCAACTTCTTGTATTGCATTTGAAACTTCTGATACTGATGCAGTTGTTTCCTCAGACATGCTGGATATATTTCCTGATGCTTCTAATAAATCAGATGATGTATTTTGAATTCCTTTCAATAACTTCGAGACATTCTCTACCATAAAATTAAAGTTATCTCCAAGTTCAGCGAATTCATCTTTAGCCGTTACAATTATTCTTTTACTGAAGTCTCCTTCAGCTACTGTACTAAACGCTTCTTTTAATTTATGTATTTCTTTCACAATATAAGATGCTGAAATCATTGATATAATTATTCCTATAATTACACATAATAAATTAGCAGTAATAACCGTTACCTTCATTGTTAAAACATTATTTGTTACTTCTTTGCCATCAATTATACCTACCATTTTCCATCCTGTTAAAGCATCTGTTTCTTGACAGGCATAAAATTCTTTTCCATTACTTTCGCAATTATATACTCCTCTTTCTTCATTTTTAGCTGATTCCCAAAATGATAATTTACTAATATTATCATCTATCTCTTTATTATTATTGTTATTTGCTACTACATCTCCATCGTTATCAACTAGTACTATGAATCCCGTATTCAGTAGTTTTATGTTACTAATATATTCTTGCATGGAATCTAAAGACATATCTACTACTATTACCCCAGTGATTTGTCCATTATTATCTTTAACAGCCTGAGCAACTGTCATTACTTGCTTTCCTGTTACGCTATCTTTATATGGTTTTATGTATACAACCTTTCCATCAGCTTCCTTAGCCTTCTTATACCATTCCCGTTCTTTATAATTGAAATCATTAATATTCATCGTTCCACTATCTAACACAAGCTCTCCATATTCAGTTGCATATCCTGCATTAATAATTCCATTTATTGAATCCTTAGTATCTTTAAACATATCTTGTACATATTTAGATATTAGTGCATGATCTACTTGCGGATTTGATAAATCTTTGATATCGGCATTTTTCGATATCACTCTCAATTGAGTATTTAAAATTTCTAGATATTGCGAAAAACCTTTATCAACTTCTTTAATAGTTTGCACACTTGTAGTCTTCAAATTATTCTCCAAAACAACATTAGACTTAAAAATTGCTACTAATCCAACAGTTACAGTTGGGAGTAGAAGCATAATGATAATTCCAATCACTATCTTTCTAAACAGCTTACTATTCCTATTCATTTCATTAACACTCCTATAAACTTTATCTTTTTCTAGAATAAACTCCATTCATATACACATTACTACAAATAATAAGTATAAACGCAACTTATTTGTAATAATATAGCTTAACAGGGTAAATATAATATTTTCATGATAACATTGTATTTTACTATATTCAAGTAGTCGAAAATAAGCTAATTGAATATATTTAATCTTAATATTCACTTTTACTACCAAAGATAAATGTTAAGCTAATCCTATATCTAATCCAACCTAATTACGTTATTATCATAAATAATTACTTTTGATTACAAAGATTTTTAATTTTTATCAATAAAATAGAGTCATCTTATACCAGAAATCCGATCTAAGATAACTCTATTTTTGCTATATGATATTAATTTTTATTTCCACGAAATATTTGCATCTCTTCTTGGAACAGTTCTAACATATTTCACATTAGGATATCCAACAACCATACATGTTACAATTTCTTCTTTACCTTTTAAACCAAGTAATTCTCTTATTTCATGATTTCCTTGTGCTGCCATTGTAAAGAATCCACTAAAAAATGTTCCAAGGCCTAAAGCATTAGTCATAAGTTCCATATTTGATGACGCTAAAGAAGCATTCACAGTCGAGTCTGAAACTGCAAGAATCAACGCAGGTGCATTAAAAAATAATTTATCATTTTTCTTAGAATCCTCTTTATAATCATTATACATTTTAATCCACATTTGTGCATATCTCTTGAAAGGCAAAGTTTGTGGATTTAGATTTTTAAGTATTTCTTCCCCTCTAGTTTCTAAGTTTTTTAAAGCCATTTCCTTCAATAATTCAATATTATCTTCTACAACTACATATGAAACATTTTGACTATTAGTTCCAGTTTGAGTGAATCTACCAGCCTCTATAATTTTTAATATCTTTTCTTTTTCTACTTCTTTATCTTTAAATTGTCTTGTAGTTCTTCTAAATTTAATAAAATTAAGAAGTTTCTCCGATTCTATGTTAAACTCAGACTCATTATAATCTTTTACATCTTCCATATTATATTCATCTGTAGATACTGCTCCTTTAGGGCAAACTGCAATACAGTGCCCACACTTCATACATCTAACATTTTTAATCTCTGCCTTGTTCCCATTTATTTCAATATCATTAGGAAAGCAATCTTTAACACAAAGTCCACATCCCACACACTTTTCTTTATCTACAATCATCATAGCATAATTACTCCTTTTATATTAAATTTATCTATTATTATTTTTAAGTGCTAACAATATATTTATATAAATTTGCCTGCCTATTTCATCTTTGACATTTTACAATTTGCTAGTTCATTAACTAAATTTTCAATTGCCTTTTCTCTATCTTCTTTTTTATAGAAGTCAAATCCCATTTCATTTTTTATATTTTCTGCTTTTAAAAATATGTAATTTAGATATCCTGCAATCAAGTAGTTCTTAATCCAGAATTTATGCATGTCATCTCCATAAAGTTCTCTAAGACACTTATTATACGACTCCTCTGAACCTAGTAAATGTGCTGTCATCTGATTATTCTCTAGATCATCTAAAATCGCAATCTTAGAAATTTCAGAATTATCTGCAATAAAGTTTGCAACTTCTTTTAATATGAAAGTAAGTCTATTAATTGATGATTCATTACTCTTTGATTTCATTTTCTCACTTAAAGATCTCGTTGCACAACTCATAACCTTTTTTACTGCTAGACGAATTAAATTATCTTTACTCTGGAAATGATAATTTACCATTCCATTACCAAGTCCCGCTTTCTCAGTAATATCTTTTACAGTAATTTCACTAGGCTTTTTACCTTCACATATCATACGTATAGTAACATCTATCAACTTTTCTTTAGCATCGTTTTCTCCCATATTTTCACCTCCTGTTTCTATAATACTTTATGTGTTGAATAGCATACTGTATACCATACAGTATACTATTCAACATTTATTTGTCAAGCTAACGAATTTTGATAAATAAAAATCACTGCAAAAATGCAGTGATTTCTCTTTATTCATATTCATAAATTTTCAAGAGTTAATTTTAAAACCTCAGCTTTAAAATTAACTTATTTATTTTTATCACATAAATCTTCGTGATAGAGATACTACAAAGCTTGATGTAAAAAATACTCCTAAAAATGATTCTAAACCAACAACCATCTTCATCCAACTTAGTGGAATTATATCACCATATCCAACTGTCGTAAATGTTATTATTGTAAAATATAATGTATTACCAAATTTACTAATTAAAAAATTAACATCAAAATTTGAATTCTTAAGCATTTCAAATACCGTTATGAATAGATTTTTTGAACTCAACTGAACATCTTTACACATAAGCAGATTCGGAAAAAAACAGTATAGTAAAAAAAATGATACAATCACCACTACCATAGATAATAGTGTTCTCTCCCAACTTGTATAATACTTCGTGGTTATTCCAATTAAATAATACAGCAAATTAAAATTACCTTTATTTTTACTTTTTCTTTCCAGTCTCTCATACTTCTTAAAATAATACAGCGTTTCTAGATATTGATCTATCCTTCCGCTCGATTTATATATATCTGATACAATCAAAAAATTCCATTTTGTTTTTTTAAAGTCATTATCAAAAATCAAAGGCTTGTACTTTTTATTTTCCAACAACTCGTACTCTAGATAACACTTATCTGAGAAATTAGTCTTGTACAAACTAAACTTACCTTTAATATCATCAAAATTAATTTCTGATTTTTTATAAAAAGAACATTGTAAAAAACTTAATTCTCCATTTATATCTAACTCTAACTTACTTAACCCTTCGAACCTACAATCAACAAAACACAATTCTTTTTCACCTTTGATTTTATCTAAAATAAAATCATTTAGTATATTAACTTCTTGAAAAAGTAAATTTTCTTTAAATATAGATGCATTTCCATAGAACTTTCCAAACTCAGAATTTTCCACTACTATGCTTTCTTTAACTATAGTTTCACTTATTCTTAACTTATCACAATTTATGAACCTTACAAACATGTTATTTCTTATTAAGCAATTATTAATTTTTATTCTTTTATAATCTCCACCTAATAATTCTATATCCTCAACAAACTCACAATTATTAAATATCAATCGCGAGGAATTATTTATTTCATTATTAGAATAGCTATCAAATCTAAACTTCTTTAAAAATATAGTATTATAAAATTCTCCTAAAATATTATTACATTCAAATGTCACTAATAAACCACTTCTATTTTCTATATGACCTTCATGGTTATCAATGTATTCCAATAGCTCTTGCTCTTTAGAAATGATTTTATATTCCATTATAACACCATCTTTATCTATCAATATAAAGCCATCTTTTTCTTTAATATCATTTCCTAGCTCTAATCCACTAAGGTATTCTGTTAATACTTCTTTATCCATCATCTACCTCATCCTAAAGTATATATAACTTTTATTTTATTATATATTATTTACTAATAAGCTTCCATAATAATGCGAATTGATAAAAATTAATATATCACTTAATTTATATTTTTGAATATATTATAAAGATATAACGAATATATTCAGGAGTAAAAAATGCTATCAAAACAAGAGTTTATTAACCAATCTTTAGAATTAAACTTATTCTTTCTAAGAATTATGCGGGAACACTCGATATTTATTGAAGCAGCCCTACCACCAAAGAACAAAGATCTTATAAGTCAAGCTGATGCTTTTAAAAATGAATTTACAACTTTACTATCTCGTGCCATATTACTATCAGATGGAGTTATCCCTTTCGAAACATTAGATTCGAATGAAATAATAACAAAATATACTATGGATGCTGAAAAAGCTACTCAATTTGCTACTGGAATTTTTATAGACTCTAATATAACTTCTATGGAAAAGTCATTAATATCTGGTATGAGAAATAGTGATACATCTATGCTAACCGATAACGTATATATGCTTAACCACCAATCTATAGCCGCAACTAATATGATTATTAAATTTAAAACAAAACTTAGAAATGACGTCTTATCTTGCAAGGTATTTACAACTTTATATCCTGCAGTTCTAAACCATGTGCTTAGTGAAGCAATAATATTTACAGAGCTTCTAACACGATTGCAAAGTGGTGTCGGAATTGGTACTAAGAGAGATATACTGATACTTGAAAATTTTTGGGATGATAAGTTAGCAGAACATTCATTTACTATTAGAGGAATGCTAGATCCTACCGAAGTAGAATTATTCAATATAGCTAATAATTTTGGAAAAGAATTCGAGGCATTGAGAGATGAGGCTTCTGATATGGATAAATCAACAGAAGATTTGTCTGAACTTACCGAGACTACCTTAAGTGCAGCCACTAATCTCAGAAATTTCAAAGCCCAGAGTACTGAAGGCCTTTTAACTTGTAAAATAAAATCAATAATTCTACCACTCTTTGCTGATCATGTTCTTAGAGAATCAAATCACTATATAAACTTATTAAAATCCTTCAGCAACATTTAAATTTATTTAATTTGAAGTAATTTATAACTCAAAATGGCCAAGACAGTTAAATTAATTTCGTCTAAATATATCTCTCGATTGATTAGTAGAACATATATTTATCAATCAAATATAAAAATGGCATAAGTATTAAATATTTATGTTATTGTTCACACATTATAAACAAAGTTATCAACAGAATCTGTTGATAACTTTGTTTATAATGTGGATCTTTTTACTATTAATAAATCTTCTTTTCATCATAGTTTTTATTTTATAATGAAGTTAATCTTGAATTTTTTTCAGATGTGTTTATAATTAGTTGTTGTAGCAATTATTTGTAAGCCAATTATATTTACAACAACTTTATTTACTGGAGGTAATTATATGTTTGAATCTTATGACCAAGATATTGGAATGTTAACAAATAAAGTTTCTAAGAAATTAACATCTTATCTAAATAATAAATTAGAAAAATTTAATATTACGACTGAGCAATGGACAGTAATATTAAAACTCTCTAATCAGAATAAAATAAGTCAGAAACTTTTAGCTGAGGTTTCAGGCAAAGACCAATCCACTTTAGCTAGAATACTTGATATACTTGAAAGAAAGGCTTTCATTGAAAGACACCCAAGCAAAGAAGATAGACGTTCCTTTGAAATTCATATAACAGATAGTGGTTTAAATCTTGTTGAAGAGGTTTCTCCTTTTTTAGAAGATTTATTTAATAAATTACTTAAAGATATATCTCCTGAAAAACTGGATGTATATAATGCGGTTCTTTTAAAAATTGATAACAATATAAATGACTTATAATAAAAAAGGAGAATTTAATATGGAAATAAAAAAGAATTTAAAAACCTCAAAACTTTGGACCAAAAATTATATATTTATGCTACTTTCAAATTTATTTATATACTTAGCTTTTTATATGTTAACTCCAACGCTTCCTGCATATGCCAAGCTATGTGGTGGTAATAATTTAGAAGCAAGCCTAGTTGTAAGTACATTTTCAATAACTTCTTTACTTGTTAGATTATTCATAGGGAATATTATGGATAGGATTGAAATCAAACCTCTACTGCTTTTAGGCGCTCTAATACTTGCTGGAAGCACACTATCATATATCTGGCTTCCAATAGATGCAATAATATTGGTTCGCGTTATTCAAGGCATAGGTTGGGGGCTTGCATCTACTGGTGCTGCTGCAATTTTTTCTAATATTGTGCCAAAAGAGAAACGCGGTGAAGGCATGGGCTACTATTCTCTTTCAATGATAATATCTATGGCATTATCCCCTATGGTTGCAATAGTAATAATGAATTTATACAGTTTTAAAAACATAGTTCTTATTTCAATAACTTTAGTAGGTATTGGTATTATATTTCTCAGCCAAGTTAAATCAACTATAAAAATCGCTTCAACATCTAGTACGATTTCCAAATGCTCATTAAAAGATTCCTTTGAAAAAAAAGCAGCCTTACCTTCTTTATTATGCTTTTTTCTTGTAATCACATTATGTGGAATTATGAGTTATATAATGTTATACGGGCAGGAGCTAAAAATATCTTCTATTTGGATTTATTTTATTGGATTTGTTGCAATGATTTTAATAACACGACCTCTTGTTGGAAAAATATTTGATGAAAAAGGACATGCTATAGTAATATTACCAGGATCAATTTGCTTAATAATAGGTCTTATAACGCTCTCCTATGCAAACTCTATTTTAATGCTTATACTCTCATCCTTATTCTATGGACTTGGGTATGGTGCCGTTCAGCCTTCCCTTCAGGCTTGGGCTGTAAACCGCTCTCCTTCTAATAGGCAAGGAGCTGCTAACGGAACATTCTTATCTTCCATGGATTTATCCTATACACTTGGATCAATTCTTCTGAGTTCCATTGCTGAGCATAAAAGTTATGCAATTATGTATAGATTTTCTGCCATTTTTATAATTTTGCTTTTATTGATATACTCTTATTATGTTTTTGTAGATAATTCTGGTGAACCAGAAATTATAGAAGAGAAACTTTCTTAAATTTAAAGGTTGTTGCATTAGTGGAATTCCACTTTGCTAACATCCTTCAGTTCCTTTATTAATTCTAATTTTCTATTTATTAAATTCTGAATCATTTTATCTTATTTAAGGTCTGCATAAATTTATCCACAAAACCTTCCTTTTTAACTTAGATATATCCACATTAATCACAGATTTTTATAATAAAGTTTGCAGAAAACTAAACAGAAAAAAGACATGAGAAAAGGGATAAGATTTATCATATTTTATTTCAATACTCTCTCAAGCCTTGAAAGTCAATATTTTAATCTTATCCCTCTAATTCTTTTCTATTTAAATTTCAATATAAATTTCAATATTTTTGATTCTTTTTTCTTGTCCTTTTGCCTTAAAATCTTCAATCTTTTTTATCATGTCGTCAAAGATTATTGTTGGAGGACAACTATTTTAATTCATGAATAAATAATCCACTTCTTAATTTAGGCTCAAACCATGTTGATTTTGGTGGCATTACCTCTCCAATATCAGCAACATCCATAATATCATGAACCTCTGTTGGATACATAGAAAAAGCAATCTTCATATCTGAATTAACTCTCTTTTCAAGCTCTTTGATTCCTCTGATACCGCCTATAAAGTCAATTCTATCTGATGTTCTGACATCTTCAATTCCTAAGATTGGTGTTAGTACATTACTTTGAAGAATTGCAACATCAAGTTGTGCTATAGGATTATTTTCATCAAACGTCCCATCTTTTGCCTCTAATAAATACCATTCTCCTTCAACATCCATCCCAAATGTATGCTTCTTAGCAGGCTTTACAGGCACATTATTTTCAGATTTAGTTACAATAAAGCTTTTCTCTAACTTCGTAATCAATTCTTCTTTAGTCATTCCATTTAAATCTTTAACAACTCTGTTATAATCCATAACCATTAAATCATTATCAGGGAATGCAACCGCTAAGAAATAGTTAAACTCTTCCTCACCAGTATAATTTGGATTTTCGGCTCTTCTCTTAAGCCCAACTTTTACAGCGGAAGCCGATCTATGATGACCATCTGCAATATATAAATAATCTATTTCCTTAAATAGGTCAACTATTTCGTCTATAATAATTTCATTATCTACAACCCATACAATGTGAGTTATACCATCTTCGGCTACGAAATTATATATAGGTTTTCTTTTACTTTCATTCTGAATCCAAGCATCTATTATTTCTGATGCAATTTGATCTTCCTTGTATGTTAAGAAAATTGGCCCAGTATTTGCATCACAATAATCAACATGATTAATTCTATCTTGTTCCTTATCCGCCCTCGTAAACTCGTGTTTTTTAATTATATTATTCATATAATCATCTATGGATGCACAGAATACAATTCCTGTTTGAGATCTTCCATTCATTATTTGCCTATATATGTATAAACAAGGTTCCTGATCTTGAATAAATTCTCCATCTCTTATCATTCTATCAAGATTTTCTTTAGCCTTTGCATATACTTTAGGATCATGTACATCTATTTCTGGATCTAAATCTATTTCTGGTCTATCAACGTGGAGAAATGAGTGTGGATTTCCAACCACCATTTCTCTTGCTTCATCACTACTCATTACATCATATGGTAAAGCTGCTATTTTTGAAGCTAATTCCTTAACTGGTCTAATTCCTCTAAAAGCTTTAACTATCGCCATCAAAAATTCCTCCTAAATTATAGATTAAAGAATTCCTTTATTACTGAAACTACTTCTTCACCTATTCTTGTTTGAGCTTCTTTAGTTGCAGCTCCAATATGTGGGGTAGCACTAACTTTTGGATGGTTAATTAATTCTTCATTCTTAGTTGGTTCCTCTTCAAATACATCAATACCAGCTCCAGCAATTTCACCTTTATTAAGTGCTTCTATTAATGCTGCTTCATCAACAACCTTACCTCTAGCACAATTAATAAGATATGCTGTATTCTTCATTAATTCCAATTCTTTTTTTCCTATTAGTGAACCAGCCGCTTTATCATAAGGTACATGAAGTGAAATAAAATCTGAAACCTTTAATACTTCTTCTAAAGATACAAAATCATAATCTAAATCATCATGTTTTCCTTCAATTGTATAATATACAACCTTCATACCTAAAGCAGTTGCCTTTTTAGCTAAAGATTGGCCTATTCTTCCCATTCCAACGATTCCAAGTGTTTTACCCGCAATTTCAGTTCCTTCATATTTCTTTTTATTCCATTCACCATTTCTCATAGTGTAGTTAGATATCGCAATAAATCTTGCAAGTGCAAACATATGACCAATTGCAAGTTCTGCAACTGAATCTGAGCTTGCTGATGGAGTATTTCTTACTGTTACTCCTTTTCCTTCTGCAGCAGGAATATCTATGTTATCTATTCCAACACCAGCTCTAATAGCCAATTTTAAATTTCCGCCTGCTTCTGCTTCAAATACATCAGCTGTAAGCTTAGTAGCTGATCTAATAACAACTGCATCAAATTCCTTTAATTTCGCCCCCAATATATCTTGGTTAAAGTGTTCATTGACAACTTCTACTCCCAATCCATTCAATGCCTCAATTGACGCATTTTCTAATCCGTCGTTTGTTAATACTTTGATCATGTTTAAAATCCCCCTTAATTTAAATACGCTTATTGCTAATATTTCTAATAAAATTTATAAGCTTCAAACAATAACTAATTGTTATATCATAGTTATTAACTACTAATATTATTAGTCAGATAAATTATCCGCCTTTTCATAATAGCTAACATAAATTCACACAATTAATTATAATTCCACTACTAAAGTGCCATAAACAATATCCAATTCCCATATCCTATTAAACTTATCTGAATTGTAGAGCTAAAAAAATTGCATAGACTTAAATTCCTTATATTTCTATATAATTCTAAGCTTCTGCACCATATAAATTACTCTATAATAAACTTTAAATTTTATCTTTGGACTTGGAATATTTATTTCACTTCTTAAATCCTATCTTTTTTATTTTACTACTTATTTGGCTTTAATTCAATACTTTATGGGCCAAATTATGATTTTAATATTGATGCTTTTATACTGTTAAATCTATGTAAATATGTCTTAAAAATTGCTTAATATAAATCCTAAAGTATATATTTTCAAAATCCTAGTAATCGAGTACTTATACTTAATTCAGCTGGAAACGTAAAAACTCGCTTGCAATAGAATATATTAAATAGTTTTCTTTATAGGGACATGCTTCACTTTTGAGATTGCGTATTTCTATTATTTTTAAGAGCTATCTTCGGATTTAACTTAATTATATCTTCCTAAAAAATAAAAGAACTACTTTAAAATATAAGCATATTTTAAAGTAGTTCTTGCAATTTATTTAACTAAAGTTTATTATTTTTTACCTTCTACATAAGCATTTTTAAAGTAGATAGTGTTCATTACAGATACTCTAGCGCCTTTAACATAATCTTTTATACCTATTGTTCTAGTGTAATAGTATAAAGGAATAACTGGCATATCATTCATTAACATATCTTCTGCTTGATGCATTATATCAAATCTCTTTTGTGGATCTAATTCTTTCTTTGCAGCATCAATTAAAGCATCATATGATGGATTGTTATATCCGCAATTATTTTGATCTGATGTTGATTGGAACATATCTAAGAAAGTCATAGGATCCACATAATCAGCATTCCAACCATCTCTTGCAATCTCAAATTGTTTTTGAACTCTTGTTGTTAAGAATACTTTCCATTCTTGGCTTTGAAGTTCAGCATTTACTCCTATCTTTTTCCACATATCTTGAATCGCTTGCATTGTATCACCGTGACCAGACTCTGGGTTATAAAGTAGTTGAAGTGTTGGTAATCCTTGACCATCTGGATATCCAGCTTCAGCTAATAATTTTTTAGCTTCTTCTACATTTCCCTTTGGATCAAAATAAGTAGTTTTTTCTGTATAGTCTTTTCCATCTGGACCTATAATTCCTTTTCCTACAATACCATGAGCAGGAATTTGGCCAGCCTTAGTAACATTATCAACAATTGATTGTCTATCAATTGCAAGATTTAAAGCCTTTCTTACCTTTGAATCACTTAAAACCTTAGCAGCATTTGGATCTACAGCTTTTGCCTTATCTGAAACATTTACTGATAAGAAATAAGTTGCTAAATTAGGGAATGACTTAGCACTTCCATCTTTTAAAGCACCTTGTACATCAGATTTTGGAACTGTATCAACTACATCAAATTGACCTGATTTATAACTTGCCCATGCTGATGTTTCTTCTGCAACAAATTTTAAGTTTAACTTATCAAGTTTAACTTTATCTTTATCATAGTAATTTTCGTTCTTTTCTAAAACTACTGAGTCTTTTATTGTATAATTTGTGATTTTAAATGGACCATTAGAAACTAATGTCTTTGCATCATTTGCCCAATCTTTATTACTTTCAACAACCTTTTGATCTACTGGGAAGTAGTATGATTGTGCTGTTAACTCTAAGAAATATGGACATGGAGCTTCTAAAGTAACAACTAGTGTATTATCATCAGTTGCCTTTACCCCAACAGCATCCGCATTTCCTTTTCCTTTGTTATAAGCTTCTCCGCCTTTAAGATAGTATAATGCATAAGCGTATTCTGAAGCAGTTTCAGGATTTAATAATCTCTTCCACTCATATTCATAATCACTTGCTTTAACTGGATCTCCATTTGACCATTTAAGATCCTTCTTTAAGTGGAAAGTATATGTTAGTTTATCATCAGATACATCCCATTTCTCAGCTTGACCTGGAATCGCCTTTTCATTCTCATCTAATTCAGCTAAACCTGAAAAAGCATTTGCTAATACAGTAGTTCCAGTAGTATCTGTACACAATGCTGGATCTAAAGTTCTTGGATCTGCTCCTAAATTATAAGTTATTTCTTGTTTACTTGCAGCTGCTTTATCTCCACCTTTATTTGAACCACAACCAACTAAGATTGACATTCCAAGTGTTGCTGCCAAAGCTACTGCACAAAGTTGTTTTACTTTGCTTGTTTTCATTTATATTCCCCCTTAATTTATTATTTATTATTTATATCTGTTTAAATCATTTTTCCCAAAATTCTTTAACAGTATGCTAAATATCTAATTATTTTTTTATTTCTTAATTATTATTAAATTGTAACTAATTACTTTTCTTGATAAACATTAGTTATCATACAAGTGGCATGCCACGAAATGACCTGGTTTTACTTCCTTTAACTCTGGATCAACTTCTGAACAAATTGGCTTTGCATATTTACATCTACCCTTAAATCTACATCCTGGCGGTGGATCTATTGGCGATGGAATATCTCCTTCAAGCACTATTCTTTTGCTATTCTTAGCTACATCTGGATCTGGTATTGGTACTGCCGAAAGCAATGCTTGTGTATATGGATGTAATCCTTCTGAATAAACTTTATTGCTTTCTCCCTTTTCAACCATTCTTCCAAGATACATAACTCCAATATGGGTTGATATATGTTTAACCATTGAAAGATCGTGAGCTATAAATAGATAAGTTAACCCAAGTTCTTCTTGGAGTTCTTCAAGCATATTTATAACTTGAGCTTGAATAGAAACATCCAGCGCTGATATAGGTTCATCACAAACTATTAGTGATGGTTCAACAGCTAATGCCCTTGCAATACCAATTCTTTGTCTTTGCCCACCTGAAAATTCATGTGGATATCTATTTATATGATCACTAGCAAGCCCAACTTTTGATAATAAACTTCTTATTCTTTCTGTTCTTGCTTCACCTGTTAGCAACTTATGAATATCTATAGCTTCTCCAATTATGTCCCCAACAGTCATTCTTGGATTTAAAGATGCATATGGATCTTGAAATATCATCTGCATTTCTTTTCTTAATGGAACCATTTCTTTTACTGAATTCTTTGTTATATCTTTTCCATTAAATATTATTTGTCCTGATGTTGGTTCATAAAGCTTCAATATTGTTCTTCCTGTAGTTGTTTTACCACAACCAGATTCACCTACAAGTCCTAAAGTCTCTCCCTTTTTAATTGTAAATGAAACTCTATCTACAGCTTTAACATAACTATTACCCTTAAATAAGCCCTTTTTTGCAGGGAAGTACTTACATAAGTCTTTAACTTCTAAAATTATATCTTTATTAGCTTCCACTACTTTATCCTCCTTATAGGTGATTCAACTTCCGGTGCATCCTCATGGCATAACCAACATGCTGCTTTATGTTTTTCCCCTACTTCAAATAATGGAGGCTGCTTTTGAATACATATCTTCATTGCATAGTCACATCTAGCTGCAAAAGGGCATCCAACTGGTGGATTTAATAAATCTGGTGGTTGCCCTTCAATTGGAATAAGCTTTTCCTTTATATCTTCTTTAGGATTTGGAACGCTTCTTAAAAGTCCCCATGTATACGGATGTTTCCCTCTGTAGAATATATCTTCTGTTGTTCCAGTCTCTACTATTATTCCACCGTACATTACATTTATCCTTGAACAAACATCTGCAACAACTCCCAAGTCATGAGTTATTAATATAATTGCAGTATTAAGCTTTTCTCTTAAATCCTTCATTAAATCTAAAATTTGAGCTTGAATAGTAACATCTAATGCTGTTGTTGGTTCATCTGCAATAATAAGCTTTGGCTCACAAATTAGACTCATAGCAATCATCGCTCTCTGCCTCATACCACCTGAAAATTCATGAGGATATTGTTTCATTCTCTTTTCAGGGCTTGGAATTCCAACTAATCCAAGCATCTTTATAGCTTCTTTTTTTGCTTCTGCTCTACTAATTTTTCTATGTTTTAAAAGAGGCTCCATTAATTGGTCACCTATTGTATATACAGGATTTAATGATGTCATAGGATCCTGAAAAATCATTCCTATATCATTACCTCTTATAGTTTCCATTTCAGATTCCCTAATATTAGAGATATCTTTTCCATTAAAATGTATTTCTCCACCAACAATTTTTCCATTATCAGCTAGAAGTCTCATTATAGACATCATAGTAACACTTTTACCACAACCTGATTCCCCAACTATTCCTAATGCCTCTCCTTTTTCTAAGTAGAAGGATACTCCTCTTACTGAGTGTACTTCACCAGCACTAGTTTTAAAGGAAGTTTGTAGGTCTTTTACATCCAATAATCTTTCCATATACTCTTTCTTCCTCCTATCTCTTGTTCTTAGGATCTAATGCTTGGCTCAATCCATCACCAAAAAGGTTAAACGCTAATATAATTATACAAATCATCGCTGCTGGAAATATTAATTGATATGGATATGTATAAATACCAACCATTGCTTCATTTGCTAAAGTTCCAAGAGATGCTCTTGGAGCAGCTATTCCAAGACCGATAAAACTCAAAAATGCTTCAGTAAATACTGCTTCAGGAATTAATAGTGTTAATGTAACCATTATTGACCCTATACAGTTAGGTATTAAATGCCTTATTAATATTCTTGCATTTGATGCACCTAATGATTTTGCTGCAAGAACAAATTCTTGTTGCTTTAATTGAAGTATATCACCTCTAACTATTCTAGCCATTCCAATCCAATACGATATAGAAAGTGCTATTACTATTGTAAGAAGTCCACTTCCGCCTGAACCTGGCTTGTTTAAAATAGCCATAAATATTATTACATATATAGTTAACGGAATTGCATATATAATATCAACTATTCTCATTAATATAGCATCTACTTTTCCACCAAAGAAACCAGCTATTCCACCGTAAAATACTCCTATTACTAAATTAATAACTGCCGCTAAAACCGCAATAAGAAGTGAATATCTTGCTCCATAAAAGTTTCTAACGAATAAATCTCTTCCAAGATTATCTGTTCCAAACCAATGCTCTGCTGAAGGTTTCAAATATGTTGACGATAAATCATTTGCTGCATAATTGTATTTAGATAACCATGGAACAAAGATAGCTCCAAGGATTACAGCTACTATTACAACAAGTGATATTATAGCAAACTTATCTTTTTTTAATCTCATCCAAGCATCTTTCCAATAACTAATACTTGGTCTTACTGATACCTCAATTTTCTTTTCTTCTTCGCTTAGAGGAGTAAATAAATCCTTTTTAACTTTTAATCCATTTTCCATCTTCTCTTCCTCCCTAAACTTCTGCATCTTGTAGTTTTATTCTTGGATCAATTAATACGTATATTACATCTACAAAGAAAGCAAAAAATACTAACATTGTTCCATAGAATATAGTTACTCCAAGCAGCATACTGTAATCTCTATTTGTAACTGACTGTACGAATTCATTTCCAAGCCCTGGAATCGCAAAGATCTTTTCTGTTACAAAACTTCCTGTTAATATGCTTGCTATTAATGGTCCAATATATGTAACTATTGGTATCAAAGAATTTCTCAATGCATGTTTGAATATAATTGTAGTTTTGCTTAAGCCTTTTGCTTTCGCAGTTCTTATATAATCAGCTTTCAATACATCTATTAATTTACTTCTTGTAAGTCTTGTGATAAATGACAATGGTGCTGCTGCTAGTGCCATACATGGCATTACATAATTCTCCCATTCTCCAAATCCAGTCGCTGGTAATAACCCTAACTGAACTGCTAGTACATATATTAAAACCGCACCTATTACAAAACTTGGTATAGTTATGCATAATGTAGAAATAAACACTATTAATTTATCCGGCCATTTTCCATTTTTAAGAGCTGCAAGCACTCCAAGAATTATACCTGTTATCACGGCCATTCCTACTGCTACGCCTCCAATTTTTGCAGATGCTGGAAAAGATTTAGCTATAGTATCTGTAACGCCTCTTCCCTTAAAAGTCATTGATTCGCCAAAATCTCCTTGAACTAAATTCTTCATGTACATCCCATATTGCTCTAATACCGGCTTGTCCATTCCATATTTAGCTTCCATATTTGCCTTAATTTGTGGTGTTAACTTTTCACCATCAAATGGTCCTCCTGGCATAAGTCTCATTAGAAAAAATACTATTGTGATTATAGCCCATATGGTTACAAGGCTTATAAGAAATCTTTTTCCAATATATTTTAACATGTATTTCTCTCCTTCTTTTTTTATTTTATATAATTTATTTTTTAATATTTGGAAATTCTGTATGATTATTTAAAATTCTTAATAAAATTTTAAATATTTTCTGTTTTCTTGGAAGCGCTTCCACATTCGCTTAAAAATTTCAATATATTATGGCAATGGAGTCATTAAACAAAACTAAAATGTCTAATAACTCCGTTGTTATCTATTTATCAATATTTAATTTTTACTCCATAAAATTTAATTTATTCTCAATTTAATACTATAATAATAATCTTATTCTCTAAAAATGTCAATATTATATTTGAAATAGATAATATCAACTCTATACAAATTTTATAAAATATTACCATTATGATGAACTAAATATATGCATTATAAATCTAAATATTCTTGATTTTAACTAGTTTCTAATGATTAATATCATATTCTTCTCACCCTAAAGATATAACTTATTATCCCAATTATAATTTCTTTGTATTTTAAAAAAATATAGAGCATTTTTATTAAACTCCATACTTTTTTTGATATCATAATCTAAAATAGCATATATGCTTGTTGTCCTAATTTATTTATAGATTTAAATTATTATTATCATTAGACTTTTTATCTTTTACTTAATTTTATAAATTTCTATAGTTTATATTTGTTTCTTCTATATTTAATCTATCGCCTCTTACTTGATGAACTTTTTACAATTAGTTTGCATAATAGATTTTCTACTTGTTCAAGCACTTCGCTAGTATCGCACTCTAACAAATTTGCAAAAAATCTACTCAATGTTCTGATCTCACTATCAGGATATATACCCTGATAAGATTTGAGCATTTCCACAAACGTAATATAATTAGCTTCTACATACGTACCCGTATTATCTTTTTTTCTTAATGCCTGCTTAATTAAATCTAAATCCTCCCCACCTGTATTTGCAAAAGCAATTTCTGAATAATTGCCTGCTAAAAGAAAATCATCTAATATATGACTACTCATAACCATTTCCTTGTTTATAATATTTTTATAGCTTGTAAATAGTATTTCAACAGCTTTTAAAGAAAAAAGCCTAGTATATTCAGTTGCTCTGGGAGATAAATACGATTCAATGGCATGAATTAATGCATTTATAGAGCTACTTATAAGCAGGTCTAGTGGTAATTTGCTTAGTAATTCTGTTATCATAACTGTACTATCAGCATATAATTCATCTGCAACAAGGCTTACTTTCATATTATTTTCTTTTAATTCTAATGCAGAAACATTATTTACTTCACTTCCGATACCAAGTTTAGTTGGGACTAATACTAATTCTTTTTCTTTAATTATTTCTAACTTATTATTGTATAAATCTACAACTGGAGAAATATTTGTTAAGGAAAATAATTTTCCAATCTCTAAAATACATTTCTCGCCAATAGCAATAATCCTCTCATGAGATATTCTTCTAACATGTTCATACATACTCTCAACGATATCCTCAGACATATCTCCAATTCCATAGTTCTCTTTAAACAAAACTGCTGCCTCATTTACATTAAATTTCAAGCAATTATTATATATTTCTTTTCTCGTAATTATCAGATCATCTTTGCCTATGTGGAATTCCCTACAAAAAGTTTTACAATCATTATATTTGTATATCACAGGACCTAGCATTAATTGTCTCATAAGCACATATCTCCTTATCATGAAAAAGATGCTATATACATTGATATATAGCATCTCTACTTCTAAATATTAAATTCCTTTTTTGTATCTTCCAATGCTGTATCCATTCTCTCAATAACATTATCCATATCTTTTTTTGAAATAACAGCTGCCGGTTCAAAGCGGATGCATTTAGCATTTACTAAAGTTCCTGCAGTCATAACGCCTCTTTTAAATAACCCCTTAGCAACAGAGTATCCTATATCACTTTCACGAAACTCTACTGCTAACATAAGTCCGGTACCTCTTACCTCATTTATAACCGTAGGATACTTCTTCCATAACATTTCTAACCCTGACTTTAAATATTCACCTTTTTCTTTACATTGTCCTGGAACATCATTTTCTAGCATATATTTTATTGTAGCAAGCGCTGCTGAGCAGCAAACTGGATTCCCCCCAAAAGTTGGTGATCCTAAAAGCCATGGATTGTCCACTAATTCCTGTGTCCACATTTTGGGTCTACATATAATACCTGTTATTGGCATTATTCCTCCACCAAACGCCTTACCAAAAGTCATGATATCAGGAGTTACACCTTCTGCTTCGCATCTCCACATTGTTCCAGTCCTGCCCATTCCAGTTTGAATTTCATCAAATATCAGAGCAACTCCATATTCATCACATATTTTACGAACTTCTTGCAAATAACCTTCTGGTGGAATGATAATCCCTGCTTCACCTTGTATTGGCTCTAGTATAACAGCTGCAACTTTCTCTCCTACTGCATATAGATTACTTATAGCTTTCCTTATATCTTCTGCATTGCCATATTCAACGTGTTGAACTTGCTGTACCATTGGTGTATACGGCACTCTATATGTGCTCTTCCCCCCCATTGAAATAGCACCCATTGATTTACCATGAAACGCTCCCACTGTTGAAATGTACCATCTTCCACCTGTTGCAATTCTTGCAAGCTTTAATGCCATTTCTACTGCTTCTGCTCCTCCATTAGTGAAAAAGCAATATTCTAAATCACCCGGTGTAATTTCAGCAACTGCTTTTGCAAGGTATCCTCTTAATGGATCTAATAATTCTTGTGAATGTAATGCTTGATGATCGAGCTGTGCTTTTACAACATCAAGTATTTCCTCATTTCTATGCCCACATGTATAAATTCCAAATCCACCTAGGCAATCTATAAATTCTTCTCCATATAATCCTGTGCAATAGGCTCCCTGATCTGTCCATTCTACAACTGCTGCATTTGTTGATACTGATTTTCTGTATTTAAGCCATCCTGGACTTACATAGTTATCAAAATAATTTATTGTATCCTTTGTAATTGATTCTTTTTCCTCGTTTGTTAATCCATCGCTTTTTATATATCCTATAACTCTGTTTAAATCTTCAATAATTTGTTCTCTTTGTGCCATAATAATTACTCCCTTTCTAAAATTAAAACGACGCATTACAATGATTTTAAATCAGTAATACGTCGTTGTATTTAATCTATTTTCTTTATTGATATTATTATAAATCAGATGCCCTAGTTAAAACAATTCTCTCAATGTATGGTTATTGCATTATTTTAGAAGTACGTATACTACTTTATAAGTATCTTCTTTCCTTGTTAGTATATACTTACAATAATATTTAAGTATTATAACCTCATGTACAATTTATGTAATTTATGGTAAAATACCTTTAATAATCTCGCATATTTATAGAATATTTGTGCAGATATAAATATTAGTAATATATAGTTATGGAAGGTATCTATATGCAAAATAATGAATTTCTATTAATAAATAATATAATTTATCAGATATATAGCATTCCGGATTTTGATACAATGAAAATAACATTTTTGAACCTACTAAAAATGCTAATTCCTAATACAGCCTCCAGTATTTTAATGGCTGACCATACTAATTCGAAGAACTTGGTATGTGATCCCATCTGTGTCCCTGAGGTTTACTCAGATACTGAAAAAAATTACCTTTTAAATGAAGATGAAGATTATACTCGTTGGGTAATGTTGAGTGGACAATGCCTACTTATTCGTGAAAGCGATTTAATGCCTGAAGAAGAGAGAGTTAAAACAGTACTATATAAGAAATGCTACGAGCCATTTAGGCTTCATTACTCATTACAATTAAATCTCGTATATAATGATTTATTTTTAGGAGTTCTCACAATTTATCGTAGACGAGAAGAAGGAGATTTTACCTCCGATGAGATGTTCATTGTAAAGGCCTTTAGCGATCATCTCAATCTTCGCTTTTATGAATATTATACAAAGGATTCAAAAAATTCTTCCAATATATCTTTCTCTATGGCAAATCTAGCCTCGAAGTATAATTTAACTAATCGCGAAGTAGAAGTTTTACAATTAATCTTTCAGGATATGAATAATGATGAGATTGCAGATAAACTTTGTATAAGTGGATATACACTAAAAAAACACATTCAGAACTTATATCGTAAGTTCAATGTGTCTACAAAATGGAACTTATTAAAATTTAGAGAATAACTTAATACTTAAAGTGAAGTGCGAACAACAAAAATAGAACATATATGTACTCTATTTCGGTTGTTCGCACTTCACTTTATATTCTTCACAAAACCAATTTTAGTGTTCGTACCAGCCAATTGGTCCTGGGGTTAAATTGATGTTTATTTGTTTTATTTCTTGGTATTCTTCTAAACCGTGGACACCTAGCTCTCTACCATATCCACTCATTTTATATCCTCCCCATGGTGCTTCGTTGAAAGTTGGATTATAACAATTAATCCACGTGATGCCTGCTCTAATTTCCTTTATTACTTTTAATGCTCTAGTTCCATCTGATGTAAATACTGCTCCTGCCAAACCATATATGGTATCATTTGCTAATGATATAGCTTCTTCTTCTGTTTTAAATGTTTGTATTGTCACAACAGGTCCAAAGATTTCTTCTTTTACAATTGTCATATCTGAAGTACAGTTATCAAAGATAGTTGGTCTCACATAATAGCCTTCTGTACATTCCCCTTCTGTATATCTTTTACCACCACAAACTAGAGTTGCACCTTCTTTTTTACCCATCTCAATATATTTTAATACTGTTTCCATATGCTCTTTCGAAACTAATGGTCCCATGTCAGGATTATTTACCGGATTACCTATAGTCATTGCATTAGCCTTTTCTGAAAGACGTGCAATAAATTTATCTTTAATTGATTCTTCAATAATAATACGTGAACCTGCTGAGCAAACTTCTCCTTGATTAAAGAATATACCAACCATGGCCCATTCAACAGCTCCTTCAAAGTCAGCATCAGCGAAAATAATATTTGGAGATTTCCCCCCAAGTTCTAGCCCAACTTTTTTAAGATTTCCTATAGCAGCTCTTGCAATACTTTGTCCTACTTCCGTGCTTCCTGTGAAAGTAACCATGTCTACATCATTACTTTCAGCTATTTCCTGCCCTACAGTTCCACCTGAACCTAATACTAAATTAACACATCCTTTTGGGAGTCCTATTTCATCAAATATTTCAAATAATGCAATTGTTGATAAAGGAGTGTTTGAACTAGGTTTAAATACGATACTGTTTCCTGCTGCGATTGCTGGTGCAAGCTTCCAAACAGCCATTAAAAATGGATAGTTCCAAGGAGTAATCTGTCCGCAAACTCCCACTGGTTCATGCACCGTATATGAATGCATTTGTCCAAAACCATCATTTACATCATAAACTCCACCATATGGTTTAGTAATTAATCCCGCATAATATCTAAAGCAGTGAATTCCATCATCAACATCCCCCTCAGCCTCACGAAGAGGCTTTCCATTGTCTATTGTATCGAGCATTGCAAATTTATCTCTTTTTTCTGCTATCTTATCTGCAATTTGTAAAAGAATATCAGCACGAGCTTGTGCATTCATTCTCCTCCATTCACCTTTTCCATAAAAAGATTCTTTTGCGGCTGCAATTGCTAGCTTAGTATCCTCAATCCCACCTTCTGTTGTCTTTGCAATTACTTGTCCATTAGCTGGATTTATTACATCTCTCGTCTTTTTAGAAATAGCTTCCACCCATTCACCATTGATGTACATCTTTTTAATTTCCATAATATCTCTTCCTCTCATTTAATTAATATAAGATCTCTCAACTTATTTTTGCTAACAATTTATTTTGCTGTGAATTCCACAGATTAATTTCTATCAACAATTAATTTCAAAGTCTAATAAATATCTGTAAAGCCTGATTTCTTAAGCATATTCTGAAGAATATATATGGTAAAGAATACTTATTCTTAAGAATATTTATGGTAATATTCCGAAGAATATATATTCTAATATTCTCAAGAATATTTGTGGTAGACCTTATTAGTTTATTCCATACTTCTCATTGCTCCCAATTCCACATAAGACACTTATCTTTAATAGTTTTCCCTGCACTTATATCCAATACTTCTTTCCCTTTTAGTGTCATGACTCCATTTACAAAAACATATTCAATGCCTTCTGGCCTTGTATCTGTGGCTCCAAAGCATGGATAATCTGCTTTATCTTCTATTATTTTTGCATCAAATATTAAAATATCTGCATCAGCTCCAACTCCAATAAATCCTTTATTTATTAATCCTAAGCGTTTTGCCGGCATATATGTGCATCGTCTTATAGCGTCTATTAAAGTGATTCTATGCTGCTCTCTTACCATAGTTTTAAAGAATTTAGGATATGTCCCTGCATCTTGGGGATGACCTGGAACTCCAGCCTCGTATAATGTCCCTGCATCTGTAGAGACCATTACATAAGGTTTTTCTAGGATTTCAAATACTTCATATTCTTCTCCTACCATGCCTATGACCGTATCATCCGGATAATTTCCTCTAAGTTCTTCATACATTTCTTTGGTTAGTCTCTTACCTTTATATTTACCAGTCCCAGCTATTAAGCTGCTATAATCGCATCCCCACTTTTCTATGCAGCCTTCATCAAAAACAGCACTTCCAATGGAAGTCGCAAATCCACTATACATTCCGCTATCTACGGATATATCTAGCCCTTCGGCTAAAGCTTCTTCTATCATATGAAGAGCTTCTGTTGCCATTCCCATTCCAAACTGATAAGTTAAATGAGATATATTTACAGCTGCACCTGTTTTTCTAGTTATGTCAATAGCTTCTCTTAAGCTAGAAAGGCCACCATAAGAGTCTGACCTTGTATGAATTGATACTAACTTTCCATATTTGGCTGCAACTTTTGCTATTTCTAATACTTCCTTCCTTGAGCTTCCAGGAACATATTCAAGTCCGAATGATAATCCGCTGACTCCAAATTCAAATGCTTCTTCAAGGATAACCTTCATCTTTTCAATTTCTTCATCACTGGATGATTTATATCTATCAGTAACCCCAGCTTGTTCTCTCAGAGTAGTATGTCCAATTTGTTCTATTTGATTGATTAAAAAACTATCATACTTATTGTAGAATTCCTTAATATTTTCTGGAGACATTCCACAATTACCATTGTATACTGTAGTAACTCCCATGGCTGCTAGCACTCTAGCACAATCTAAATCCCCCTCTACATGAGCATGAATATCTATAATACCTGGACATACTATTTTGCCACTTACATCTAATTCAGCGTTACCTTCCATCTCTTCTCTTGTTATCGCTCTTATTTTTCCATTTAGAATTCCAATATTAGCAATAGTACTCTTTTTTCGCTTTGGATCTATTATGGTTCCATTCTTAATAACAACATCATATTTAATCATTAACTCACCCTCTTATTATTCAAGTTAGTAAACCTTTATTCCTTATTATCTTTATGAACGTGAAAATAAATAACAGGTAAACATACTGTTCTACTATTCTCTTATTGTGCCTTAAGCTTCCTAACTTGAAATGCAGTATTTAAAGCTATAATTATAATAGTTATAACCATTATTACTGTGGATAAAGCATTTACTTCTGGTGTTACTCCAGTCTTTACCATTGAGAAAATTTTAAGTGGAAGTGTTGTACTTCCTGGTCCAGCTGTAAAGAAGCTAATTACAACATCATCAATGGATAATGAAAATGCCAGCATAGCACCAGACAAAACTCCTGGCATTATGAGCGGTAACGTTACTCTCCAGAAAGTTACAATCCTATTTGCACCTAAATCCATAGCTGCTTCTTCAAGATATTTATCAAATCCAGCAAGTCTTGCTCTCACTGTTATTACAACAAAAGGAATACTGAAAGTAATGTGAGATAAAGTAATACTAATTAATCCTAAAGGAATACTAAGAACTGAATATATTGAAAGTAGAGCAATACCAAGTACTACTTCTGGAATTACTATAGGGATGTATAATAATTTATCTATTACATCTCTTCCTCTAAATCTGTATTTACTTAGCCCTATAGCACCAATAGTTCCTATAATAGTTGAAATAATAGTACTTATAATCCCAATAATCAAAGTATTTGAAAGCGCCTCCATTAAAGTTCTATTTTTGAAGAAGGTCCCATACCATTGAAAAGTGAAATTTTCGAAAGTAATATTTAACTTTGAAGTATTAAATGAAAAAATAATTACATAGAAGATAGGAAGATATAAGAATAAGAAAACAAGATAAATATAAATATTTTTAAATATTCTAGATATATTCTTTTTCTGCATCTTTGTCATTTTACATACCTCCTAAGTCGTCCATATTACCACCTGATTTTTGGTATAACCATACAAGTACCAAAGTAATTACAATTAAAAATATTGAAATTGCTGATCCGAGTGGCCAATTCCTGGCGGTTATAAATTGAGTTCTAATAACATTACCAATTACTTGAGTTTTACTTCCTCCAAGTAAGTCAGTAACAAAGAAATATCCTAATGAAGGAATAAATACTAGAATACTGCCTGCAAATATTCCCGGCATCGTAAGTGGTAAGGTGACTTTTATAAAAGAAGTAATAGGTTTTGCTCCTAAATCACTACAGGCTTCCAAAAGCGATTTATCCAATTTTTCAATTGAGCTATATAAAGGTAAAATCATGAATGGTAATAACATATATACTAGACCTATCATGACCCCGGTTGTATTATATACTAGTTGAAGTGGTTCATTAATCAATCCTAATTTCAACAATAGTGAATTAATAATACCATCCTTACGAAGTAAATTGATCCATCCAAAAAGTCTAATTAATGAACTTACTAAAAAAGGAACTATTACCATAGCCATAAAAACTGTCTTCTTTATAGTTGTTTTTTGGGCTATAAAGTAAGTAAATGGATATGCAATTACTATGCAGATTATAGTCGTAAAAGTCGAAATCAAAAATGATTCACCAAAAACCTTTAAATATAACGGATCAAATACTTGTACAAAATTATTTAATGTAAATCCAATGACAACTCCACCGTAAGCCCCCTTGTTCATAAAACTCATAACGAAGACATAAATAAATGGAATAGCTACTAGCAAAATCATCCATGCTGAAACTGGACCAACTGTGGTTATAAGAGGCATGTTTATTTTCTTTTTACTTTTCATTTAAGCACCTCCTTATTTTGTTTGATTATCTACTGTAAATACGGGATTATCTACAACATTGAAGACTTCTTGGCTTTGTGATTTAATAACAACTGCATCTTCCTTTTCCCAATACACATATACTTCTGAACCTATTGGTAGTAATTCCACTTTTGGAGTAGTATTCATCTTTATCTCCATTCCTGTTGGAAGCATAATTATTGTTTTATTAACATTTCCAATATAAACATGTTCTTTTATCTTTCCTACAAGGGTAAACCCATCTACTGGCTCTTTAGATAATTTTATATTTTCTGGCCTTACTAGAACATAAATTATTTCATTATCGATAACCTGAGAATCTAATACTATACCATCTCCATTTTCTAACTTTACTTTTAGTACATCATTTCCTAGCTTATTCGCAACTCCATAAAAGATATTTGACTCGCCAATAAAATCTGCCACAAATTTAGATTTTGGCTTTTCATATATTTCCTTTGGTGTTCCTATTTGCTCTAAATCTCCTCCATACATAATTGCAATTCTATCACTCATTGTAAGTGCTTCTTCTTGATCGTGAGTGACATAAACAAATGTAATTCCCAACTTTTTTTGAAGACGCTTCAATTCAAATTGCATTTGCTTTCTTAATTTTAAATCCAAAGCTCCTAAAGGTTCATCTAGCAGCAAAACCTTTGGTCTATTTATAAGGGCTCTTCCTATTGCAACCCTTTGTTTTTGTCCACCAGATAATTGATCTGGTTTTCTATTTTCAAATCCCACTAGCTGCACTAGCTCGAGAATTTCTGTAACACGCTGTTTAATTTCTGCTTTGTTAACTTTCTTGACTGATAATCCAAAAGCTAAATTATCATAAATAGTCATATGGGGAAATAGTGCATAGTTTTGGAAAACTGTATTTACTTCTCTCTCATAGGGTTCAGTGTTTTGAACCTCTTCACCCTCAATATAAATGCTTCCACTAGTAGGTGTTTCAAAGCCTGCTATCATTCTCAAGGTTGTGGTTTTACCACAACCTGAGGGGCCAAGCATAGTTAAAAATTCACCTTTTTTTATGTCAATAAATAGATCCCTAACTACATGATTATCTCCGTATTTTTTATTTATATTATCTATTTTCACGATAACCTCAGACATTTAATCCCCTCCAAAGTCTTATTTTTCACCCTTATCCTTTAAACTTAGTCCATAAGTCAGTTATTTTTGATACATTTTCTCCAATATCTTGTAAGCCTTGACTTTTCTTCATTTCAGCCTCTGGGATATTCATAATATTGTTATTTTTAAAGTCGTCTCCTAGAATATCTTTAGCTGCTTTGTTTGGATTTACATATGGGAAAGTCTTTGAAATAGTAGCACTTACTTCTGGATCTAATATATAGTTCATTAGTAAGTCTGCATTCTCGGAATTCTTAGCTCCGTTCACTTTCATCATCATATCAAATGTGAAATAAATGCCTTCTTCTGGATAAACCACTTTAATTGCTGGATTCTCCTTAGCTGCTAAAGCGCATTCACCTCCATAAACAAGGCCTAATGAACACTCACCATTTAATAATAATGTTTTTGGACTATCACCGTTAAATGCATGAATATTTGGTTTCAATTGTGTTAAAAAGTCCTCTGCTTTCTTTAATCCTTCATCGCTTGTATCATTTATCTTATATCCATTTGTCATTAATCCAATCCCGACTATTGGTCTGGCATCTTCAACAACAACCATGGTATCTTTATACTTAGGATTCAATAAATCTTTATATGATTTTATATTATCCTTAATTTTATCTGTATTAACTGCGATTAATATGCTTGTACCCAGATAAGGAATACTGTATTCATTTTTAGGATCATTTGCTTCATGTAAATATTGCTCATCAATATTTTTGAAGTTCTCTATTTTACTTGTATCTAATTTTTGAATCAAATCTTGAGATTTTAGTATATTAATATCTTGAGCCGGGCCAATAATCATATCATATGTCCCTTTGCTTCCTGACTTAACTTTTGCAAGCATTTCATCTGGATCAGTAAATGTAGTCATATTAACTGTAACTCCATACTTTTCTTCAAAACCTTTTAGGACGTCATCTGGTAGATATTCGGACCAGCAGATAACATTTAATTCCTTACTTTCACCAGAATTTTCACCTGTACTTCCATTAGAAGTTGATTGAGTATTTGAACCACAGCCAGATAAACTCATTGTTACCATACATCCTATTGTTATACTTAATATAAGTTTCTTTAATATACCTTTTATCATCTAAATCACTCCTCTAAATAAAAATAGCTTTTATGCTTATAATTTCCTAACTCTTCTATCATGAGCTAAAACAAAAAAATGCATAAAGATATTCATACCTTTATGCACCCTTGCATCTAAATATTTATAATTATAAAGCCTTACTTCCTCTTTCACCTGTCCTAATACGAACAACTTGTTCTATATTTCTAACAAAAATTTTTCCATCTCCAACATTTCCAGTTGCTACCTTGTCTATTACTGATAAGATAATATCTTCTATTATATTGTCCTCTACTACTGCCTCGACTTTAATTTTGGGTAATAAATTTATATTTGTTTTTAAACCCTTAATCTCATTTACACCTTCTAGCGAGCCTCTTTGAGTTCCACATCCCATTGCCGTTGATATTGTCATTCCACCACAGTGGTATTCATCCAAAATACTTTTAATAATTTCTAATTTTTCCGGTCTTATAATTAATACTATTTCTTTCATAAACTCTCTCCTCCCTAATTGCAAAATTATATACAAACTTCCTTCTAGCCAACTCTTCACTACTTCTTGTGAATAATATACTATCAAAATCTTTTTATAACAATTCACCAAAAACACCATTTTAATTATCCTTTTTAATATATAGATACCCCTAAAGTAGTATTCTCATCCTCTTTCTTTAACCATCTTGAATAGCTGAACTCTATTCTTAATACCTAGCTTTCTATATATATTAAGTACATGTTTCTTTAATGTATTATTTGTAATGCATAATTTATTGCTAATCTCGCTATTCTCTAATCCATTCATTAGTTCACATAACACAGCTTCTTCCCTTTTGGTTAATCCATAAGTATCTACACACTGGGAAATAGATATTTTTTCTCCACCCATGGAATTATTATCTAGATCCTGATATAACCTAAATGCTAAATGTTCTTTAATAATATCAAGTACAAAAGAATCCTCATATATAAAATCCTCTTTTCCTTTTATTCTAAAGAAACATACTACACCAACAAACTGATTTTTGTGTGCCAATATCATATTTAGTGTGTGATGCCAATTGTTAGGTTCAAAGTACTTTTTATAGTATTCTGTCTCTACTCTCTTTTTCTCTGAAATAATATCACTTTCTCTATATACTTTACTTTTACCACCAAACATTAATCCCCTGCTATAATCTATACCGTCATACTTGTCCATGTAATTTTCATCTGCTCTAGGCTTGTAATTGTAAAATACTGGTTTAACTAATGTATGACTATTTAATTCTGATGCAATATAAAAATCAGCACTATCAAAATCTAAAACTAAAGCCATCTGAGTAAGGAAATTTTTTCGCATAGTAGTAGAATTCTCAATAGAATTAATCTGATATACTATATTGTTAATAACCATCCAATCATTTGTTTCTAAACTACGCATTTGCTAAAACTTCCTTTCCTAAAGTATTAAATAATATAAAATAAGAGGCATATGTAATTCTCTTAATGAGATATTTACATATGCCTCTTTGCACATATCCATTTATTTATACATTATTTTACTCTCTCGCTATTCGCCTTTCAACATTATCATTTGATTATTTTTTATACTAAATATACTCCTTTAGGAGTATATTTAAAGTAATTATAAAGTTATATTTTAATTGTCTTCATCAAAATATAATACTGATTCAGTTTCTCTACAATATTTAACACACATACACTGTGCTAATTTTCTTGGACATTTATAACATAAACAAGTCAGATCCTTTCCATTACATCTTCCTTGTTTTAGTTCTCCACAATCTCCGCAATTTACTCCATTTCCTGCTGGCATAATAGTATCACTACTCCTTTAATTAAACTGTATAATTTAAATATTATCTCAAAGTTAGTTAATGTCAACTTCTTAACCGAATTATTTGAAATTACAATAGTAATATAATTTAATGATTATTATCATAGAAACATCTTAACTACCAAATTCCTATTCTATCCCCCGGCTTAACATACATACCATCTTTTTCAGTAATTCCATATGTGTCATAGAACTTTTGAAATTGTGGTAGGACTGCATTTACTCTAACCTTATTAGGAGAGTGAACATCTATGATTAATGCATATGTTGCATATTCTTTTGTTGTTATCTGTCTCCAAGTGACTGCATAACTTTCAAAAAACGCTTTATAATTTGCATTATTCATTTCACCTAATATATCTAAAAGACAGGATACTCCACCTATATCTGCAATATTTTCTCCCACAGTAAGATTACCATCTAACTTTTCACCAGGCATTGCTTCAATCTGACTATAAAAATTTGCAACCTTTTGAGTTTTTTGCATGAATTCTTTATAATCCTCTTCGGTCCACCAATTATTAAGGTTACCATCAGAATCATATTGAGCTCCAGTATTATCAAAGGCATGGCTAATTTCATGGCCAATAATAACTCCAATTCCACCTAAATTAACTTCCTTAGGTGCATTTACATCATAAAAATGACCTTGAATTATTCCGCCTGGTATAATAATTGAATTTTCTGTTGCACTATAAAAAGCATTAACTGTTTGAGGCTTAAACTGATCTTCATCTTTATCCACTAGTTTGTTTATTTTATTAAACATCTTATCACGCTCAAATATTCTAAGTGTCATTGCATTTTGGAAAAGTGATCCACCTTCTTCGTATGATTTAATATCTAACTTTGAATAATCATTCCAACTGTCAGGATACGCTATCTTTATCTTTAACTTATCTAGCTTATCAATAGCATTTTTTTTAGTTTGACTACTCATCCAATCAAGATTATCAATTCTCTTTTTGTAAACTGCTATAATATCCTTTGTTATAGACTCTACATCTTTTTTAGTCTTTTCAGGAACATATTTTTCAGAATAAAGTCTTCCAATAGCCATTCCCATCATAGAATTTACATTATCAACGGCCTCTTCCTCTTTTGATACATTACCAGTTATGCCTAGCATATTACTTGCGTATTCTTTATTGGCATTTTCAAAATCCTCACTTAAATAATTTGATGCATATAGTAAATTAACTATTTCAATATAATTTTTAATGAGAGGTAAATTTTCTTGATTATATAATTTATTAAATGCTTTCAGCCATTCTGGATCTTCTAAAATAATCTTATTAGCTTTGTCTATTCCCACATAATTCATAATTTCTGGTAGATTTAAATTGGGAGCTAAATTATTTAATTCTGCTACTGTATATACATTATATTCTTCATCAATTAAATTCTTAGTTGTAGTCTTTTCCTTTTTTCCTTTAATATACGGAGCTACCATTTCTTCAAATTTAAACATATCATCAACTTTTTTCTGAGATTCTTGTTGAGTATATCCACTTAACATCAATATTTTATTATAATAATCTTCCGTTAACTTACGCTCTTTTTTGCTATTCTCTGTTGGATTAGTATATTCATCTGAATCCCCTAAACTAAGCGCAGTAGGACTTATATAAAGTATATTTGTTTTCACATCTTTTATATCTTTTTCTACAGAAAACTTTATTGTTGAGTTTAATATCCTCTTATCCTTCCAGAGCTTAGTAATATCATCTATTGTTCCAATTGATTTAATTTCATCTAAATTTTCCTTTACTGGTTTTATCCCTTCTCTATTTCTTGCTTCTATATTTAAAGTATTATTATAAATATTTATTATTTTCTTCTCATCACTATTTTCTTTATACGCATCCTTATTAATCAACAAATTGTTAATTATATCTTTGATTTGTTCTGTCACTTTATTCTCAACATCATCAAACGTAGACGCAGTAGATTTTCCATCTTCAATTTTAGCATTTTTAATCCAATCACTATTTACTGCATCATAAAAATCATCATTTAATCTTACTCCTTGACTATTGTTTGTTACTGATGATTCCTCTGCCATTGCAATATTATGTGATCCATTAGATACAACCAGCATAAATGCTACTATACTTGCTACGATACTTAACTTTTTAATTTTTTTCATTACTACACCTCTCTTTCAGGATAGTTTTTTATAATTAGCGTTTATAACTTACTATTAACCTCTATTTATATTGCATGTGCAATAATATTTATTATGTTTCACTAATAAAAACTACTCCCTAGCCCCTTTAGCTTATAAAATTCTTAGTGGTTTGGCTTGTCCAGATAAATATATCCATATAAATAATTAGTATCATATATTTCTCTATACCTAAAAGTTACACCATTCCAAGTTGATTCTGATATATAAATTTTACCACCATCTATTTTTTCAACTATTGCTACATGTCCATCGCCTCCAGAATTAGGCATGTTAGATTTCCAAACCGCAATAGCTCCTACTCTAGGTTGAGAACCATACTGATATTTACCGCTTTTTTGATTTGCGTCCCACCATTCATAGGCATTACCTATAAATCCTGCATCACTTGGCTTCACTCCTGTAATTTCCCAAGCTCGTCCCCAAGCGTACCATGTACAATTTCCTTTAATTGGTTTTCCTCCACTATAAAATGGTGGCGAAAGCTTAACTTTATAAAAAAGATTATCATCAGAATAGTAATACTTATTATCCGTACTTGGCTGTGTATTCCTTATATCACTAAGCGAACTACTGATAGCATTAGAATTTTTATTATCTACTGATGGAGTCTCTACACTAGAATTAGGTATATTAGAAGAGGTTGGACTCTTTGTTGTATCATCTTCAGGTTTATTAAACGTGACCCATTTAGAGCTTACCCATCCCTTTTTTCCATTTATTATTATGGGATAGAATCCATTCTTTTCATCATCAACAATTTTAACCTGTGCACCTCTGTATATAGTATCAATTATATCTGATGAAGTTGATGCATCTGATCGAACGTTTAATGAATCATTATTGGTTGCGACATATGCAATACGAGAATTCGTGTCATCCTTTACACCATTTACATTCTCTGATCCACTTTCTATTTGCTCAGTATTACCATTTAGCATTTCTCCGCTATCAGAGAAAGTATAAACTTTGCCACTTATGCCTAATGTTCCTGTTTCCATTTCTCCATTAAAATTAGTATAATACCAAGTGCCATTGTCATTTACCCATCCTATGCTCATTGCCCCATCATTATTAAAGTGATACCACTTTTCACCAACCTTTTTCCAACCTATAGTCATCTCTCCACTATTAGATAGGTTGTACCATTTTCCATTATCACTAAGCCATCCTGTTTTCATTATTCCATCTGTATTAAAATAATACCACTTTTCATCAATTTCTTTCCAACCAGTAGTTTTAATATCTCCATCTAACCAACTCCAACCATTGTTCTTATCATTAATCCATTTAGCTGATGCTGAGATATAACACATGTTTGTTACCATTAGAGTTGTCATTCCCGTTATTATAATCTTTTTAAGAAATTCTTTGTTCACTTTCTTTTCCCCTTCATAAATTATTTCTTATACGTAACTCATAATATACTCTTTTATTGTTTATACATAAAAAATTACTACATTAATTTCAATATAAAACTAATCTCAATAGGCTAAAAGAGTCCCCCCCTGGAAAATAAATAATACTCTAGGAATTTTAATCCTTATACATTAAATATTAACTCAAAATCACTTAATTAACAAACATAATTATAATTAAAAATAACAAAATCTGTATTTAGAAACATAATGAACTTTTTATATTTCTAAATACAGACAACCTTTGAATAATTATTAAATTTTGCAATGTCAAAATCCTCTAAATGAAAATTCTAAAACTCAATTAAAGAAATAACCTTATTATAATCAACACAATAACACCAGGAACTCCAAAAAAACCTGCTATTAAAGCGGTAATTGGATTAATCGCCAGCGAAAAATTAACATTTATGCCTATTAATCCGAGATTTGCAATAATAAAATTAGCTAAATATAATATTACAACGCCTATGATACCATTTATAAGTATTTTTATCGGCCATTTTAATAATCTTATCATTAAAAATAATAATATTATCCCTGCTAATCCGTATATTAAATATTGTCCCTCCATATTTAGCTCCCCCACTTTATTTATTCAACAATTCGTACATTATTTTCTACTACATAATTATGTTCTACTCTTATCCCCTTTTCTCTTGCTATTGATAATAAGTAATCATATCTTTTTCTTGCAACATTCTCTGAATAAATAGCTACTTCTATTAATTTGTCATCGTTAACATTATTAAACATGCTACGAGCCACATTTATTTCCATTTTTGCAATTTCCATATCATGTAATAACTTAGCATACATACTTGAGTCATTAGTCTTGTTCATCAGGTACTCTACAATATTTTTTTTATTCATGTAAATCCCTCCAAAAAACTTCTTACTACCATTTTATCCATCTAGTGGTAAAAATATACATAATTTGATTCCATAATTTATTTCAATAACTGTAACACTTTTTCAAATCTATATATATATTATACTTAAGAAGCTTTTCACTAATGCAGATAGAAACTTCTAACTCCCATCTATGTAACACTTTTTTAGGAACCTAATCTTATTTAGGTTCCTTTATTTTATATCTCTTTTCTTCCCTCTAGTGCTTTGGATAGTGTAATTTCATCTGCATAATCCAAATCACCACCAACAGGTATACCTGAAGCAATCCTAGTAACTTTAACATCAAGAGGTTTAAGTATCTTAGATATATACATTGCAGTCGCCTCTCCCTCTATATTAGGATTCGTTGCTAATATTACTTCCTTTACATCTTCGTTCATTCTAGAAACAAGCTCTCTAATTCTTATATCTTGAGGACCTCTTCCCTGCATTGGAGATATATTTCCATGTAATACATGATATATTCCATTGTACTCTTTAACCTTTTCCATTGTCATAATATCCTTTGGCTGCTCTACAACACATATTGTACCCTTATCTCTATTAGGATTCCCACATAATGCACAAGGATCTTTATCTGTAAAGTTTCCACATACCGAGCAATACTTAACCGTTCCTTTTGCCTTAACTAATGCATCCGCAAATTCCTTAACTTCATCATCCGGAAGATTTAAGATATGTAATGTTAATCTTTGAGCCGTCTTTTGTCCAATACTTGGTAGCTTGGCAAATTCTTCTATCAACTTTTCTATGGCTACTGGATAAAACTCCATCATAATTTATAATTCTCCTTTATCTATATTTTTAGCCTATTATAAAAAGCATACAGGCTGAAGTTTCTTCTACACTCCTGTATGCTAACTTATTAATAACTATTGAAATTCTTAGAATAACCCGCCTGGCATTCCGCCTGTTAGTTTACCCATTTTGCTTGAAGTTTCCTCTTCTGCTTTTCTTAGTGCTTCATTAACAGCACTCATTACTAGGTCTTCAAGCATTTCAACGTCATCTGCATCTACAACTTCTGGTTTTATGTTAATTGATGATACTTCTTTTTTACCAGTTACTTTTACAACTACAGCACCACCACCTACTGATGCTTCAAATTCCTTTGTCTCAAGTTCCTTTTGCATATCTTCCATTTGCTTTTGAAGCTTTTGTGCTTGCTTCATAAGGTTATTCATATTTCCGCCACCAAAGCCTCCTGGAAATCCACCTTTTGCCATAAAAAATCCTCCTCTTTCTTGAATCTCATTCATTAATTATAAAACATCTTTTATTAATACTCAAGTTCAATGAATAAGTAACTTCCTATTCATCATATATTTCAAATGGTATTCCTTCTATTGTTTCTTTTAATAGCTCTTCTTGATCTTTTACTTCATTATCATTTTTTACTACATAATCTACAATTACTTTTTCCTTTAGAACTTCTGAAAATACGGTATTCACAATTTCTCTGTATTCTGCCTTCTGCAACCTATCTTTATTAAATGCATACATTGAATCATATTCAAGTGTAACTATACCATTTTTTAAGCTATATGGTTTTGCTGTAACGATTGAAGCATAAACAATCATTGCCCTCTTTGCCTTGAATTTTTCTAATATTTCTGTCCATACTCTCCCAACATCATCTACTGTTAACGATGAGTTTGGATTAGCTTCTAAATTAACACCATTACTATTTATGTTGCCCTTATTAATAGCATTTCTACTTTGATTATTATTTGAATTAGTTCCTATATTATTATGTGCAGATTTTAATTCTTCATTAATATTTTCTGATTGAACCATTCGAATCTTGCCACTTTTTAATGATTCCTCCAACTTGTTTATTCTTGATAAAATAACCTCATTTGAAGTATCATACTCAATTTTACACATCTTTATAATAGCAAGCTCTAAATATAATCTACTTTGCTTGCTAGCTTTTGAATTTATTTCCGAATCCTGAAGTATTCTAATAGCTCTCATTATTTCTTCTACTCTAATCTTTCTTCCCTGCTCTTTAATCAAATGAATATTTTCAAGAGACATATCTAAAACTTCTTCTGGATTATTTGTAACCTTTACCATAAGTAAATTTCTAAAATGTGCTATTAAATCTTTAATGAACAATTGCATATCCTTACCAGAATAAACAAGCTTATCAATTATAATCATCGACTTTTCAATACTTCTATCTATAATGGCGTAAGTTATGTCAAACAAATATTCATTAGTTACAAGTCCCAATATACTAACTAAATCATCGTAATTAATTTTATCTTCACCCATAGCAATCGCTTGATCTAGTATACTTAATGCATCTCTCATCGCACCATCGCAGACTCTTGAAATTAAATCCAAACTTTTTTGCTCATAAGTTATTCCCTGTGAATCTGTTATCTTTTTAAGTCTACTAGATATTTCTTTTTGGCTTATTCTCTTAAAATCAAATCTTTGACATCTAGATAGAATAGTTATAGGTAACTTTTGGGGATCTGTTGTAGCTAATATAAATATTACTCTCTTAGGAGGCTCTTCTAAAGTTTTTAAGAACGCATTAACTGCTCCCACTGAAAGCATGTGAACCTCATCCATTATATATATTTTATACCTAGCTTCTTGTGGTGGATATTTTGTGTCATCTATAATATCTCTGATTTTGTCTATACCATTATTAGAAGCGGCATCAAGTTCTGTTACATCAATTGCTAATCCCTCATTTATTTTTCTACACATCTCACACTCGTTACATGGTTCTCCATTATGTAAATCTAGACAATTTAATGCCTTTGCCATTACTTTTGCAGTTGATGTTTTTCCTGTTCCTCTAGTTCCACAAAAAAGATAAGCATGTGCAATTCTATCGTTTAAAATTTCATTTTTTAACGTTGTAGTTATATGTTCCTGCCCAACAACGTCTTCAAAATTCTTTGGTCTCCACTCTCTATATAGTGCTGTATAACCCACGGGATACCACCTCGCCATTTCTCTTAAATATAACATTATTATACACTATTGCTTGTGCAATGCAAAATACACAATTAGTCTTATATTACATATATTTGAATAAATATTTTTAATATAAAAATATTTAAAAATAATTGCTAATAGTTTCTTCAACTTGCACTCCTTCTGAAGACCATGTACTTGTAATATGCTTTTATATAAAATATATTGGATGACTTGTTAAATAGTTTAGGTTAAAATGTATATTGAATAATTTTATTATAAAAATAGTTTTTAAATATAAGGAGGCATATCTATAATGAGTTTATATGATGATAAATATTTAGCCATTGCTAATGATATATTAGAAAATGGTTACTTCGATAATAACAGAACTGGAGTCAAGACTTATAAACTACCTCATCAAATTATGCAATTTAATTTAGAAAAAGAATTTCCAATACTAACAACAAAATTTGTGGCATTTAAAACTGCCGTTAAAGAACTTCTTTGGATCTTTAAAGATCAATCAAACAGTGTAAAAGAACTTCAATCTCAAAACGTAAAAATATGGGATGAATGGATGATGGAAGATGGAACTATCGGAACTTCTTATGGTTGGATAGTAAAAAAATTCGATCAAATGGATAAATTAATAGATGCATTGAAAAATAACCCACAAGATAGAAGAATGATGATTAATTTATGGCAAATTCCATATCTAGATAGCGCTCCATTATATCCTTGCTGCTTTCTTACAATGTGGGATGTAACTGATGGGAAGCTCAACTGTATGCTTGTTCAAAGAAGCGGAGATTGGGGACTTGGTGTTCCATTTAACACATCTCAGTATGCTGTATTAGTTCATCTATTAGCTCAAGTTACTGGACTTAAACCAGGATTATTTACTCATGTAATAAATAATGCTCATATATACGAAAATCAAGTAGATGGTTTGAAACTTCAACTTACAAGAAAAAATGATGCATATAATGCTCCAAAACTTTGGATCAATCCAGAAATTACAAATTTCTATGATTTTACTCCTGACGACATAAAATTAGAAGATTATAAGCATCATGAATCTATAAAAATGGACGTATCAGTATAATTAAATTTAAGGCATATGAAAGAAAATAATATACTTTTGATTGTGCCTAAGATAGGTGGGATAATAAATGATTTCAATAATTGTTGCTATTGCTAAAGATAATGTAATCGGGAAAGATAACAAATTATTATGGCATATTTCAGAGGATTTAAAGAGATTTAAAAAAATAACTACAGGCAAAAAAATGATTATGGGCAGAAAAACTTTTGAATCATTGCCTGGAATTTTACCAAATAGAGAACATATAGTTCTAACTAGAGATAATAATTTTAATGTAGATTCAGATAAGGTGACAATAGAGCACGATTTTAATTCAGTACTTCAAAGATATTTGGAGTGTGAAGATGAAGTCTTTGTAATTGGAGGTGCTGAAATTTATAAACAATTTCTCCCTTATGCAAAGAAATTATACTTAACAAAAGTAGATGAAGAATTTGAAGGCGATACATATTTCCCTGGAATTAATTATTCAAATTATAATGCTGAATACACATCAGAGAAATTTATTGATGAAAAGAATGGATTGCATTATACTTTTGTAAATTTAATACAGATGTAAATATACAGTAATATCAGTTTTAAATTCATATTACTCTATCATAATTACGAAGAATTAAATTCTATTTTAGAAATGGGCTAAAATACAACTTTAAAATAAAAAATCTTTAGAATTGGGGAATGTATTATGAAATTTGTAACTTTTAAGCATGAAGGTATAGAGCAAGTAGGAATACTAGCTCTCAATGAGCAAGGAGTTTATCCTATAAAATCTCTTGGCATTAATTATGATAGCATGATCTGTTTAATAGAAAACATAACAGATCATGAAATGGATCTTCTACAAAAATCATTAACTAATAATGATAAGGAATATATCTCCATAGAGGATATTTCTAAAATGCCTCCAATACCTAATCCTAATCAAGATATTATTTGTTTAGGTATCAACTATATGGAACATGCGGTTGAATCTGCTCGATATAAAAACGAAGCCTTTGGTGGGGATAGACCATATGCAGTATATTTTTCCAAAAGAGTGAATACTGCGACTGCTGATGGTGATTATATCCCTAGTTATCCACAAATAGTTGATAGTCTAGATTATGAGGCTGAATTAGCAGTCATCATTGGAAAAGACGCTAAAGATGTACCTAAAGAAAAAGCTTTTGATTATGTTTTTGGTTATACTATAATAAACGATGTGAGTGCAAGAAACCTTCAGACAAGACATAAACAATGGTATTTTGGTAAAAGTTTAGATGGTTTTACTCCAATGGGGCCTTGTATTGTCACTAAAGGTGAATTTGTTAATCCTCCAGTATTAAGGATATGCTCTAGAGTTAACGGAGAGCTAAGACAAAATAGTACTACTGATCTTATGATTACTTCAATACAAGACGTAATTCATGAATTGTCTCAGGGAATTACTTTAAAGGCTGGAACTATTATTGCAATGGGAACTCCAGCTGGTGTAGGCATGGGATTCATACCACCTAAATTCCTAAAGCCTGGCGATATAGTTGAATGCGAAATTGAAGGTATAGGCTGTCTTAAAAATATTGTAAAGTAAATAGTAAATTTAAATAAATAATAAATAGGATAAGAAAATGAGGGTATTTCATTACTGAAATGCCCTCACTTTCTTATCCTATTGTGTCCTATGTTAATCCTATTGAAGAATAACCTAATTAATTTTTCATTTCCATGCTATAATTAAACATTAAAATAAACCATGCACCTCGCTTCGTTATTAGTTTTCTATACGTTACTAATGCAGTTAGCTCAGACCAGATTGATCCACGGCACATGGAAGGAACCACTTATCGCTGCTTCCTTCCAGATCTGACGAGGTTCATGGGCTTCCATTGCGTGGGACCCAGTCATCAACACCACTTACAAAAGTCAGACTATAAATCGCTAATACCTAAGCGAGGAATTCAATCCTGCTATAGCGGATTGCAGGTTACAGGGCACCGCTAACTCCCCATCTAGCATGGCAATGGTGGAATGATAAGGGTTTGCACCTTAATTTCTCCTATTGAGAAAATCGTCTCTTCTCAGACGTCAAACCATGTTAATCATTGCTTTTATCAAAAACATATTTTTAAAATTATTATTAATTTATTAAATGTCATTTTCGATACTTGTTAATGATAACACATAAAAAGTCTAAATTCAAGAACATTATTACTGTCTTTATGTTAAATTTATTCCATACATACCATAATACAATAACAAAATTAACTTTACATCAATTCTTCCCTCATATTTTTTATTTAAATAAGCCTTAAATCTTTTCAAATTAAAGATTATCTATTCTTCAACAAGAATGATATGCTCCTTCTCTACGCCAGCTAAAGCTGCAAATATTTCAAATAAATTGCTGTCATTAACCTGATCTTTATATTTTTCATAATATCCAACAGCATGTTCTTCTTTTTGTTTTGCTAATTGTAAAAGTGCACTATCACTATCATATCTATCATAGCTGACTTTACTTAAATTAGGAGCCTTTATAAAATCACCTAGTCTTTGATGTATTTTTGAATGACATATTTCTATTTTTGATAATGCTCCAAATACTTTTTTGACTTTATCATTTTTAGCTTTCATAGCTGCCGTATTATAAAAGTCACCATTAAAGATCTCAAGCTTAACAGCATGATCTAAAATCTTCAAAGTATTTTCATCAAACGAGTCACTTTGTACTGTAATTATTTCATTACTTTCACTTAAATACTCCTTGCCTACACCACAAAATGGACAATGAATAATATTGTCTATCGAATTCTTATTAATAAAAGCTTCTTCATTAAGGTTAAAATTTCTTTCATTTATTTCCATACCACATATTTTACACTTCAAATAGTCCATCCCCCTTAAATTTCATATATATTTTAACATACTTTTCATAAACTCATTGCCTTAATATTATCTTTTTTTAGTTTTTTAAAATAACTATTCTTTTCTAAATTGATATACTGCATGCTAGTCTAGCTAAGGCAACTCCCCCTATGCTTAAAAATACATTTAATAAAATGTTAGCAATTCCAAATAAGTATCTTCCATCGCTAATTAAATTTATTGTTTCATAGCTAAATGTTGAAAATGTTGTTAACCCACCCATAACACCTGTTGTCAAAAAGAGCTTTAAATTGGGCGATATCAAATCTGTTGAAACACTTAGTTCCATTATCATTCCTATAAGGAAACCTCCAACTACGTTTACTATTAATGTTCCCAATGGAATATTAGAATTTATCATTTTTGCTGATTGTATGGTCACTAGGTATCTCATTACAGCTCCAATGCAACCACCTATTCCAACATAAATAATCTTTTGCAAAATAATCTCCTCCTTAATAATAAAAAAACTCCCGCCTTCTAAAGCAAGAGTCTTTCACATAGCGTATGTCATATTAACCTCGCTATATTTAATCAGTTTTTCTTATAAATGTTATTATATATCAGAGAGTTTCAAAAGTAAATTATAATTAACTTTTCGAACCTAATTTGTTTCTAATATAAAGTAACTTTATAACCACAGTAACTACTACCAACAAAATTATTATGCTCATTAATTCAAGCATAAAAAACTCTTCTGGCAATGCATTTATTATAGGATCAGTTCTAGGATCAAATATCCAGTAATTATTTCTAAAGAATATTTTATGAAAATAAATAAATGCTTTAGAAAAATCCTTTGCTGATATTGCACCAACAAATATGAATATTACTGCCATCATATTTACACCACTATTAAAATTTGCTATAAGCCTCTTTTTTAAATCATTTGATTTATTAGCCAATACTTTAAAGATTATAACTCCAATAAATATTATACTAAATACATATAGCGCTATAAATATTCTCTTCACCTCAAAAAAGTGTATCCTTCCGAATTCACTCATAGTTATACTATTAAACTTTAATTCCTTAATAAACGGATTCTGAACATAATAAATTACTCTTTTATAGTTATCCATTAATATTTCTGTTGATAATCCAGTGTATTCATTTAATTTATATCTTTGTATTGCATAACCATATATACTAGTTGTATTTAAAACACTTAAAACTATAATGGATATAATTGATATCGCATAAAATATATCTCTACAAATCCCCAAAGCTATTCTTAAAACTTTTGAAAATATACTCTTATTTATATGAATTCACTTCCTTAAATAATCTAATTCGCCTTTAATAAAACCACTTATGATTCAAAATCACAAATGGTTTTATTATAAAAATTATAAATATTCTAAATTGTGTTTTTCTCCATTGAAATGTTAACCTCAATATTCATATCTCCAACACCCATTTGCACACATACAACTTTATCTGAACTCGCATTTGCAGTAAAGCTTCCATGTACAAGAGTTGGTGTAGATATATTTATATTAATATCTTCTTTTGAAAAATTAGTTGCTACAGTTGCAGTTAACATATTTGTAAGTTCTGAAATTGCACTTTGAGCCAATTCATCAAATTGTTCAACTGGCATTCCCATCATCATTGTAGATGCTATTCGTTTTGCATCATCTAAGCTTAACCCATAAATAACATTACCTTTAATGTCACCTATAATACCAACAATAATGACAACTCCAGGACTCTCTATAAATCTGCCTCTTAGACTTATTCCTTTTTTCTCTACATCAGGTAACCCTAACTGTGGCAATACACTTGCAAAAGAATTTAATATTGGATTTATATAATTGACATCCATTCTCCTTCACCTCTTCCAAAGCCTATACTAATTGATAAATCTCCGAACTGAGTTTTTGCATTTGCAGAATAAGTAGTTTCTAATTCTGCTTTCGATATACTAATTGATTCTCCATGGAATGTGGTTGGCGGAGCAACCCTTAATCCAAATATCCTATTTCTTTTGTTTATCATTGAACATGCATTTCCTGCCGCCATATTTGTTATCTCAGACATAACATTAAGCATTTCTTCAGTATTCTTTACCTCTCTCTTAAGCAATGCCTTTCCTATGCTATTAGCAGTTTCAAATGACATATCGAAAATTATTCTTCCTGAATACTTTCCTATAACCCCCATGACAATTGAAATTCCCTTGCTAATTTTCTCAACATTTTCATTGCTTTCATGTGTAATCACCGGTACTGTTTTAGTAAGCTTATTAAATACATCTAATAGAGCCTCTCTAAACACTGATGAATATAGACCTTCCAATTCTAAAAACAGTTCTTCATCTGCCATAACTCTATTTATTAATAATGTTAATTCTTCTGCATCTACTGGCTTTTGTGCGTACCCACATACGTGATTCTTTTTCGCTTTTCTTACTATTTCATCATCCATCATAGAACTAACAATTATAACTTTAATATTAGGATCAATTTTATGTATTTCCCTTGTACATTCAAATCCATCAGTTCCCGGCATAGTCATATCCATTGTTACTAAATCCGGCTTCACATTTGTAACAACCTCAATGGTTTCAGCTAAAGAACCTGCTTCACCCACAACATTAAATCCACTTTCTGTTAATAAATCTCTCAATAAAGCAATTTGAAAAGGCGAGTCATCCACTATAACAATATTCACATTTTTCATAATTACACCACCTACCCCTTTATTTATAAATACAATCAACCTACCTAACTTTAATATCAATCTGTCTCACAATTCTCTTTTTAAAAATAACCATTAAAATTAATATGCTTTGTAAGTTAATCATATTATCATTATATTTTAAATTCTACTAATACTCAACGAAATTTCTACATAATATAATAAATTTATCATATTAATACATATTATAGTTAGGATAAAAATCAGTAAATTGCCCTATTTCTTATTTAATATTTATATTATATTTTAAGCTTGTCATTTTCTGTATTCTCAGATAACACCTATGCTTACAAACTTTTAATTTATCTATATTTATTACCCAAAGAGTATTTTAATATAAAAAAATAAAGTCAATTACAGTAATAACCTTTTATGTAATATTCCATCCACTATGAATAGCCCTATAAGCTATCTTATAGGGCTATTCATATATACTTATTATTTAAGTTTTACTAATAATTCACCTGTTTTAACTTGTTGTCCTTCACTTACTAAAACAGATTCAATAGTTCCCGCACTAGATGCAACAATATTTGTTTCCATCTTCATTGCTTCTACTACAAGTAAACTATCTCCTTCTTTAACTGTATCTCCAGCTTTAACAAGTACCTTAATTATAGTTCCTGGAATACTTGCACCAATTTCTAACTTATTATCAGTATCAGCCATCTTGGAAGCATTAACTGAATTAGAGTTGCTTATTATTCTTTCTGTTTTATCTTTTATTTTTATCTCTCTTCTATTTCCGTTAATTTCAAAATCTAAAGTTCTATTTCCTTCTTCATCTAACTTGCCAATTTCAACTAGTTGAACAATCATTGTTTTACCTTCTGCGACTTCAATTTCACTAGTTTCACCTTCTGCAAGTCCATGGAAGAATACATCACTACCCATGCGGCTTAAATCACCATACTCTAATATAGACTTAATATATGCTTCAAATACATCTGGATATAATGCATAACTTATTATATCTTTCATGCATGGTGTAAATTTGTATTTATCTTTTAAATATGCTTCAATTTTATTAAAATCCTCTGGAGGTAGTAATTCTCCAGGTCTAACAGTTATAGGCTCTTCTCCTCTTAAAACAAGTTCCTGTAATTCCTTAGGGAATCCACCCTCTGGTTGACCCATCATTCCTTTGAAATATGAAACTATTGAATCTGGAAATGCCATATTCTTAGCCTTTTCAAGTATATTTTCTGGTGTCAAATCATTTTTAACCATGAATATAGCCATATCTCCAACCATTTTTGATGACGGAGTAACCTTTATTATATCTCCAAGCATATCATTTACTTTTTTATACATATGTTTTACATCGTTAAATCTATGCCCAAGTCCAAAACTTTCAACTTGTGGTTTTAAGTTTGAATATTGTCCGCCAGGAATCTCAAATTTATAAATTTCGGCACTTCCTGATTTCAAATCAGACTCAAATTGATTATAAACTGGTCTTACTGTATCCCAGTAATCAGATACTTTTTGAATTCCACTTAAATCGATACCTGTATCTCTATCTGTATTTCCAAGAGCTGCTACTATTGAGTTTAACGCTGGCTGACTTGTAAGACCTGACATACTATTGAAAGTTGTGTCAACTATATCAACTCCAGCATCTGCTGCCATTAATACTGTAGCAACACCATTACCAGTAGTATCATGCGTATGAAGATGAATAGGAATTGAAACTTCATTCTTCAATGCAGTTATAAGTTTCTTAGCTGCATAAGGTTTAAGTAATGCAGACATATCCTTTATAGCAAGAATATGTGCTCCCATTTTTTCAATTTCCTTAGCTTTATCTACATAATATTTCAAGCTATATTTGTCTCTAGTTTCATCTAAAATATCACCAGTATAACATAATGCAACTTCTGCTACCTTATTACATTTTAGTACTTCATCTAATGACACCTCTATGCCTTTCAACCAGTTGAGTGAATCAAAAATTCTAAATACATCTATTCCATTCTCTGCCGATTCTTTTATAAATTCTCTTATTACATTGTCAGGATAGTTCTTATATCCAACAGCATTTGCCCCTCTAATAAGCATTTGGAACATAACATTCGGAATTCTCTTTCTTAATGACTCAAGTCTCTTCCATGGAGATTCCTTTAAAAATCTATAAGCTGTATCAAAAGTAGCTCCACCCCACATTTCAAGTGAGAATAAGTCATTTCCATAAACAGCTGTTGCCTTCGCTATGTTCTTCATATCCTGAGTTCTAACACGAGTTGCCATTAATGATTGTTGTGCATCTCTCATTGTTGTATCTGTAAGAAGTAGTTTCTTTTGATCTTTTATCCATTTAACTACACCTTCTGGACCTTGAGCATCTAAAATTTGCTTAGTACCACTTAATCCATCTAAAGAAGTTATAACTGGAATATCCGGTACATCATATTCTCTCTTCTTTCCTTTAGTCTCATTTACAACTTTTTCTCCAATGAATTTTAAAATTCTATATTCTTCATCACTTCTCGCTGTTATATCAAATAATTGCGGATTATCAGCTATAAAGTTAGTATCACATTCACCTTTTTTGAACTTTTCATGATTTAACACGTTTATTAAGAAATCAACGTTTGTCTTAACGCCTGAAATTGTTAATTCCTTAATTGCACGTATAGACTTTCTAACTGCATCATCAAAGGTTCTCGCATATGCAGTACTCTTTACAAGTAAACTATCATAATATGGACTTATTATTGCGCCACTATATCCATTCCCTCCATCAAGTCTAATACCAAAACCTGATCCAGTTCTATACACATCAATTTTACCTGTATCTGGTGAAAAGTTATTTGTAGGATCTTCTGTAGTTATTCTACATTGTATTGCATATCCTCTTGGTTTTATATCATCTTGAGAATTTATTCCTACTTCCTTAGAACCTAATTCGTATCCTTCTGCTATTAATATTTGGCTTTGAACTATATCAATACCTGTAGTCATTTCAGTTATTGTATGTTCAACTTGAATTCTTGGATTCATTTCTATAAAATAGTGATTTCCATGCATATCAACTAAAAATTCTAAAGTTCCTGCACTTCTATATCCTACAGATTTAGCTATTTTAAGTGCATCTGCACATATTTCTTCTCTTTTTTCTTGCGTTAATGATAATGCTGGAGCAATTTCGACAACCTTTTGATGTCTTCTTTGAATAGAACAATCTCTCTCATAAAGATGAACTATATTTCCGTACTTATCTCCTAGCACCTGTATTTCAATATGTTTTGGTCCTTCGATATATTTTTCGATAAACATATCGTCATTACCAAAAGCTTTTTTAGCCTCATTTTTAGCATTTCTAAAAGCAACAAGAAGTTCTTCCTCGTTCCTTACTATTCTCATACCTCTGCCGCCACCACCTGCAGCAGCTTTTATCATTACAGGGAAACCACACAATTTAGCAACTTCAAAGGCTTCATCCTCAGAAGCTATAGGCTTTTCTACTCCTGGTATTACTGGAACACCAACACTTTTAGCTACTATTTTTGATTTGATTTTATCCCCTAATTTATCCATCATTTCTGGTTTCGGACCAATGAATTCTATACCCGCTTCTTCACATCTTCTAGCAAAGTCTGGATTTTCAGATAAAAATCCATATCCTGGATGGATAGCGTCTACATGTTTTTTTAATGCAAGATTTATTATTTCGTCAATGTTTAAATAAGCTTCAACTGGCCCCTTATTTTTTCCAATTTGGTATGCTTCATGAGCTTTAGTTCTAAAAAGAGCAAACTTATCTTCTTCTGTGTATATAGCCACAGTTCTTATTCCAAGTTCATGACAAGCTCTGAAAATTCTTATTGCTATTTCGCCTCTGTTTGCAACCAGTACTCTTTTAAATTTTTTCCCCAATTAAAATACAACTCCTTCAATGCTTATTTTTTATTTCATATGAATTATCTTTTAATGCATGGATTAGTTCTTAAAAACTAATTATGCAATTTTTATAACTCATAAGTTGTCATAATACAAATTTTGTTCATTAAAAAATTAATATATTGATTATAACATATTTGACGCTAAATGATACATATTATTTATCTTTTCTATTAATTTTTACACGATTTTTACTATGGCTATAAGTTATTTTTTTTCATAAATATGAAATTTAAAAAATTTTTTCTTTCATTTTTCTGTATTTATATACCATCTCACTTATCTATTTTTCTTTCAATTCAGATGTACAATTAGGACATCTTGTTGCCTTCGGATCAATTTCAGTACAGCAGTATTTACACTTTTTCTTATCAGGAATAATATTTTCTTCCTTTTTCTTGGTAAGTTTGCTTATTTGCTGTATAATAATAAAAATTGAGAATGCTACAATCAGAAAATCTATTATATTATTTATAAATATCCCATAGTTAACTGTAGCTACTCCTGCATCTTTAGCTTCTTGAACAGTTTTAAAATTCCCACTTCCTAAAGTAAAAAATAAATTGGAGAAATCAACTCTTCCCATCAATAAGCCAACTAGTGGCATTATAATATCATTAACTAAAGATGTAACAATTTTGCTAAAAGCTCCACCAATAACAACTCCTATCGCAAGACTAACCATGTTTCCTTTCATAGCAAATTCTTTAAATTCTTTAAACATTTTTATTCTCCTTTTTCTTGCTTTATTGTTTAAATGCCTAGCTGCATTAAACATAGACTAATCATTCATAACTTATTTTATTATCTGTGTCTTTAAATTTTTTATTCTTGTGAATTATTTTATATTCATTAGTTGATGAATATAAACATTATCGTGAAAATTATAACTTTCTACTTCTATTTTTTATTATCTATTTGTTGATTTAAGGCTATTGAAACTTAAATATAAAAAAAGAAATGTAAGAATATATAATTTTTATAAACTACATATTCCTACATTTCTACTGCATATCTCTATATTCTTGTAAATTCATGATTTTTGTTTTTTATATTCTTTAATTGATAGACCAGTACACTTTTTAAACCAATTGCTAAAATAGTTAGGATCATCAATACCAATCTTTTTTGAAATTTCATAAGCCTTCGCATTTGGGTTTTTGAGCATTTCAGTAACTATTTTCACTTTAGTATTTACAATATATTCCGAAAAAGTCTCATCAGTTTTTTCCTTAAAAATTCTGCTTAGGTAACTTGGATTAACATAAAAATATTCAGCTACCAGTTTTAAAGATAAATCTCGATTAGATATATTTTTCACTATAAATTTTTTAATTTGTTCTATACTTAAATTTTTATTCTCAGTTTCATTAGTATCATTTAAATTTATTATATTGTTGTACACAACCATTTTTTCTTTAATATCCTTATATTCTTTTTTCTTTAGATATTCATCTTGAATCTCATCTTTTAGCTTTAAAACTGAATTTCTTAATTCATCTTCATCTATAGGCTTAAGAATAAAATCATTCACACCAATCTTTATACTTCTTTTAGCATATTCAAATTCATTGTAACCTGTAATTACAATGACTTTTATATCTGGATATCTTTCTAATATGCTTTTGCTCATATCCAATCCATCTGTTACAGGCATATTTATATCTGTTAAAATAATATCTGGCTTTTCTTTATTTATTAGATTCAATCCCTCAACTGCATTAGAAGCTTCAGCTACTATCTCCATGCCAATTTCATTCCAATCAATGCAATTTTTTATTAGATCCCTTATAAGATGTTCATCATCAATTATCATAACTTTTATAATGTTATCCATAAAATAATCCACTTCCCTTTAGAATATTCGTTAGAAATCTTAATCTATTTCTTAATTCTAGGCATCTTAATAGTTATTCTGGTACCAACATTTTTCTTGCTTTCAACAATAAATTCGTGCTCTTCTCCATAGAACACTCTTAATCTTTCCTTTGTAGTTCTTACTCCAATGCCAGTAGTTCTATTTTCGTTTATATTTCTAACTTGTGATTCATCCATGCCATTCCCATTATCCTCTAGGGTCAATATAACTTTTTCTTCCTCCTGAAAGGTAGATATCCTTATTATTCCTTTATTCTTGCTGCTTCTAATCCCATGATAAATAGCATTTTCAACTAACGGCTGTAATACTAACTTTATTATCTTAAAATCGTCGCATCGTGGATCTAAATCATATTCAACCTCAAACATATCCTCATATCTTATATTTTGAATTATCAGATAGCTTTTTACAGTATTTATTTCTTCTTTTACAGTAATAATATCTTTTCCATTATTTAAACTTGTTCTATAGAATTTACCCAAGGCTTTTATCATTTCATATATTGTTTTATTTTTTCCGAGTAGAGCTAAAGAATTAATAGTATCAAACGTATTGTATAGAAAGTGAGGCTTTATTTGTGACATTAACAAATTCAATTCATTTTGCCTTTTTATCTTTTCATCTTTACGTATTTTATCCAAAAGTAAATTAATTTGAGAAATTGCAATGTTATATCCCTTTTTTAATTCTCCTACTTCATCATTGTACGTTTTTATATTAACAATATTAAACTCTCCACTTTGAATCCCCTTCATTGATTCACTAAGCTTCTTTAAAGGCATTGTTATAAATTTAGATATTACTATAGACCCAATAATGATTAATAGGAAATTTATTATACTAAAACATAAAAGAAAATAATTAGTATACTTTGTTTGCTCTGGAGATTCATTGTATTCTGCCACAGTCGTCAGATTCCAGTTGTAGTCTGAATTTTTAAGATTTGATATTATATAATCTTTATCTTGTATTCTTTCCTCTAGAAAAAACACTTTTGATTTAGAATCATTATAATTTTTTATTCTACTTAGCATTTTAGAATCAGCCTCTGACCCTGTTATCAATTCACCTTTATCATTCTTTATAATCAGTCTTGTTCCATACTGATTATTTAGCTTCAAACTTAAATTATAGAACGCATTCTCGTTCATATTTATAATTATTAAACCAATTTTTTCACCGGTATTTATATCATTTATTTCTCTTATGAGGGATACATAATTATTACCATAACCCTCAAAAAATCCTCCACCATTTAATCTTAGTATATATTTACCCTTACCCTCTAATAATTCATTATACCATTCAGAATTTTTAATCTTATCCATCTGAAAATCCTTATAAAAGACATTTTCAGAATAATACTTATTGCCATAGTTATCTAATATATATATTGAAGATATATTAGAGCTAAAATTAGTGAATTGTATCAGATAATTACTAATATTATCATAGGCATTTCCTTCTTTCTGAACTCTCTTTAATGTATTTTGAACATTGTCACTTGATATAATCATCTTTGAGACATTATTAACATTATCAATTATCATGCTCGTATTAGTTTCTGCACTTTCCAAAACCTCAACTGAACTTTGTTTCATCTTTTCTATATTATAAATAGAATTTATTTTCTTATATGCAAAGGTAAGTATGACTGTTGAAAGCACAAAAATTATTGAAAAATATACAATAATTTTTATACTTATTTTCGAATTTAAATATTTATCTTTCAAATTCTTTAATATAAAAAATTTATTATACATTTAATCATATCCTCATCATTCTATTTTCACCATTTCCTTTGTGAATTCTTCAGGACTTATTTGTCCTTTAAACAACTGACTAACTAATTCCTTTTCTTTGTTTCCTTTTTCCTCCCCCAAGTAAATATCGCCATATAAGCTATATGATGCGTTCTCTGTTAACGTCTCTAATTCTTTAGATAATTTATTTACCTTACTCTTATCATCAGTGTATTTCCATGCTGGAAGTCCCGAACCGAATTCAAAATATCTTTTTGATATTCTTTCAGCTATAAATTTTGCCGCATCAACAGCCTCTTTCTTATATTTTGTATTATTGCTTACCATTAAGTGATCCACTGCTCCACCTAAAAATTCTCTATCATTCCCATCTCCTTCTTTAACTATCGGGAATTTCTTAACGATTACATCCTCCTTTATAGATGGGTCCATATTCCCTATCTCACCGATGAACCAGTTTCCTGTATAGTACATAGGAATCTTTCCTTGTTTAAATAAAATTTCAGACTCATCTCTTGTAAGCTCCATACTTGATTCATTAAAAGCCTTTAAATCTATTAATTCCTTTAATCTATATGCGGCCTTTAATATTGTATCACTTTTATTTGCGCCTATATGTGGATCACTAGTTCCGCCTATTCCTCCTTCTCGTAGCGCTAAAATATCATAATAGAGAATTCCTGTCCAATTATCTTTTTCCCCTACTAAAAGAGGTGTTATACCTTTATTCCTAAAAGCTTTTATTGCATCTAGAAATTCATCATAATTTTCTGGTACTTTAATATTTGCTTGTGAAAAAAGCTTTGTATTACAGTAAAATGTCCCAACTGATAAGGTCATTGGTAATCCATATATGTTGTTATCGTAAGTTACATTGTTAAGCATATCTTTATTAATCTTATCTTTTGTATCTTCATCTATATATTCATTAAGATTTAATACTTTTCCAGATTCTATAAATGGCTTACTAAAGCCACCTCCCCAAGAATAAAATATATCAGGTAGCTCGTTTACAGCAAATGCTGTCTTTATCTTTGCCTTATACCTTTCATTTTCCACAGCCTCAACTTTAATTTGGACATTAGGATTAGCCTTATTCCATTCTTCCACCGTATCCTGAATTATCCTTCCATTAGCATCCATTGTGGTTTGTGACCATATATGCCACATTGTTAATGTTATTTTTTCTTTATTTTCTGTATCATTTTTGTTATCTAAAGAGCAACCACCGAAACTAACTAAAAATATTAAAATTATAGGAAATAAAATTACTTTTTTAATAATTATCCCTCCCAAAGAAACTGATAATTAGATAGATACTGAGCAATTACTGTATAACTTTGCTATAAGCATTTTTATAAACAAAACTAATCTCATCTTCCTACCTGATAAAAAATTCTCACTTATCATTATAAATTTTAATGTACTTTACTATGATATCATCAGTTTCCTAATTTATAGTTGATAAACTTATTCTAGATCTTTCTGCCTTTAAATTTTCCTTCTTTAACTATATCTGTATTATGCTTTTACTGCAAGACTTCAAGTTCTTCTTCAAGCATAAATATACTTTATGTTTTGATAAAACCGAAATTCACCTATTAATACAGCTCATTTAGATAGTAAACCTGTTAATTACCTCATTCAATTTTAATGTTAATTCACTTTGATTCTGCGTATTAAATGAAATTTGTTCTACTTCTTTGGTTACTTCATTTATACTATCTAATATTTCATTAGAATTGTTTTTAGATTTCTCTATATTACTTGAAAACTCTCTCATTGTACTATCTACATTGTCAATATTTGAATTTATTGCCTTTACCATGATAGCAATTTCCTCAGACATTTCATTTATAAATCTAGCATCATTTTCATAACTTTTACTGGATTCTATCATAAACTCATAATCATCGTTTACGTTTTGTTCTATATACTTTAAAATTCCTTTTGAATTTTCTGATAAATATTCAAATACATTTTTTATTTCTTCTACAATTCCATGAATACCACTTACAGTAGTAATAGATTCTTCTGCTAGCTTTCCAACCTCATCTGCAACAACTGAGAAACCTTTTCCCATTTCTCCCGCTCTTGCTGCTTCTATTCTTGCATTTAAGGCTAAAAGGTTAGTCTCTGAAGCAATGCTTACTATAGATTCACTTAAAACTTCTATTTCTTTAACTACCTTTCCCCTCTCTATAGCATCTTTAATTTTTTTGTTTTTCTCCTCATATATCTTTCTAGATAATTGTATGGAATCTTCGCTTTTTTCCATCATGCTACTTGATTTAGTTTTTATATCTACTGATTTTCTAACCTCTTGATTTACTATTGCAGCTAGATTATTTATATTTTCATTAATCTTTTGGATAGATAAAACAAATTTCTCGGTTGATGAACTCGTCTGCTCAGCTCCCACTGCTATTTCATCTGTCGATTCATTTATAAAAGAAAGCTTTGAACTTATCTCGTGAACAGATGCAGTTAATTCCTCAGATGACGCTGATAGTTCTGTTGAGTTATCTAGAATTGTCCTAATAAGTTCCCTTACATTTTTCAATGCTATATTAAGAGCGTCTCCTGTTTGTGCAAATTCATCTTTTCCCTTAAGTATAATTTCCTCCGAAAAATTATACTGTGCAAGATTATTTGCATAATTCTTTATCTTCTTTAAAGGTACTATCATATTTCTAGTCATTGCATATCCTAAAACTATAGTAAGAATCAACCCTGCTATTATAAAAGTTAATATTTGTATCTCTACCTTACTATATAAATCAGCATTGTTAATATTCTCATTCTTTGCCTTAATCGAGCTATACTCTAGTAATTTAGTTAGCGATGCTGCAACCTTGCTTCGTGATACTGATAAACTTCGATAATCTAGTATAGCTTCATCATAATTATTTTCCTTTACAAGCTTTAGCAATGAATTACTTTTTTCCTTATAATCCTTATAAATTTCATTATAATTTAGAAGCTCATTCTCTTGATAGTCATCTAAATTTAGCTCTCTATATTCATCTATAAGTATATTTCCTTGTTCAAATCCTTTTAAAATGTCATCATTTAATTTTTTTATCATTAATTCATCTCTATCATAAATTAGGCTTAATATGTTATTATTTATTTCCAATGAATTTGCGTTTAATCTATGTAAAACATCTATAGATACAAGATCTGTATTGTACATACTATCTGATGCATTATTAACTTTACTTAAACTCTTTAAACCTATGACTCCTACCGATGTTATAATTATGAATAATAGCGTGTATGAAATTACCAATCTTTTGCCTACACTAAAATTATTCCCAAAATTCATCCTCTAAACCTCCTTGTAACCTTTAGTTCAAAGCTTGATTTTCATATGTATCTTAAATCACTTATAAATCATTCCCTATTACCAATTAATATGTATAGTTATTTAATTAAATAGCAATAAAAAGGGTAACTCAATTTGAAAATATACTAAAGTAAATTTGAATACATTAATCATTTGAGTTAGCCCTTATTAATTTTATTTGTATTTAATTATTATTTAGTTTCTGTTGTAAATTGCTTTTGTTTTTCTTTTCCGTATTCAACAATTTTATCTGGAGTTACCCATTTAACTGGTACTGGATAAACATCATCAACTTTTTCACCTTTTATTTTCTTATCTAAAGTATCAATTATAGTTTTACCTATTGCATAAGAATCTTGGTCAACAATTCCTGATATTAAATTGCTACTTACACCATTTTCCCAAGTTGGAGTATAGTCAAAACCAAAGTGATAGATACTTCCTGATTTACCTTGAGATTTTATAGCTTCCATTACACCTGTATCTGGTCCTTCTGATCCTAATGAGAATACAGCTACCATATCAGGATTTGATGTTATTTGTCCTTCTAATTGTCTTTTAGATTCTGCTGATTGGTCATTATCTTGGATTGGTTCTAACCACTCAAAATTCTTGGCATCTGCTCCCATAACTTTTTCAAATCCAGCTTTTATTCCATCTTGTCTATATGTCATAGTTGTTTGAGTTAAGTTTACTGCTGCCATTGCAATTTTACCTTTTGTGATGCCCTTTTCCTTTAAAGCTTTAGCACCATTTTCACCAAGTTGTTCTCCTGCTAGCTTATTGTCTGTTCCTATATAAGATGTTCTATTTTCTTTTGTCTTTACATCAGCATCAAAAGTTACTACTGGAATTCCCTTATCATTTGCTTCCTTAACCTTCTTATCAAACATATCTGGATCCATTGGAGCAATAGCTATCCCTGCTGCTTTATTCTTTATAGCTTCGTCAAGGAATCCTATATGCTTTTCGTTCTTTTGTGTTTCATTTGGTGGTGAAGTTTTAACTACTAAATCATATCCTAATGCCTTAGCCTCATCCTCGGCTGCTTTCTTCATAGGTGACCAGTAAGCTCCTGTATCAACTATTGGAATAAAATAAATAACCTTTTTTCCACTTGTACTTGCTGTTCCCCCAGATTGTGTCTTTGTTCCACACCCTGCTAAGCTACCAACAATAAACACTGTTGATAATAAAGCAATTATTTTCTTCTTCATAATTTTTCCCCTTTCGTAATTCCAATTTTTTAGATATGTTTTTATATTTTAAGCCTTATTCAGTAGTAAACACTTAAGCCTCAAATCTACCAAATTACGCTCAAACGACTTTTTATGATTAGCTTTTTTTCTTAAATAAACTTCCTTTTCTGTAGAAGTCAACAACTATAGCAAGTACAATAACAGCTCCTGTTACAGCTTGTTGTAAGAATGAGTTAATTCCAAGAATTGCTAATCCACTTTGGAATACTTGTATAGTAAATATTCCTACCATAGCTCCACCGATGGTTCCTACTCCTCCACCGAATTGTACTCCACCCATGATTGCACCAGCCATTGCAAATAGATCTGGACCATTTATTTCACTTGGAGCACCAACATTTATACTAGACATTAGTAATATACCAGCTATTGCAGCTAAAACACCTTCTATTGCATATACCTTTATAACATGCTTGTTTACATTTATTCCTGATAATCTTCCTGCTTCCTTGTTTGATCCAACCACATAGCAGTATCTACCAAATCTTGTATTTTTCATTAAGTAAGCCATTACTAATACTATTATGATGAATACTATGGTGTTAGTGTGTATTATTGATATTCCAACTTCTGTGTTAGAAATATTATAGAACCAATCTGGAACACCCTTTATATAAATCCCATTTGTAAAAAATAGTATTAATCCTCTTATTAAATAACTTGTACCCATAGTAAGTATAAAAGATTCTAATTTAAATTTTGTAATTAATACTCCATTAAATAATCCCCAAACTGCACCTACTAATAACCCTGCAAGTAAAGAAACTGGTACGCTAACCCCTTTTACAGCTAGATAGGCTACTGTACATCCAGAAAATGCAGCTATTGCACCAATGGAAAGATCAACACCTCCAGTTATTATTACCATAGTAATAGCAACAGTTAAAATTCCCACTGTAGGAATTTGTCTTAAGAAATTTGAAGCATTTGCTGCTCCCAAAAAGTCCGGGCTTGCTATTGAGAATACTAAAATAAGCACTACAAGTACTAGATAGATTGAATATTTGAGAAATAAGTTTTTAATATTAAACCCTTCCTTTTTCATCTTAATACCTTCTTCTTGTACAATTTTATTATTAATTGTTTGATTCATCTTTATTAATCCCTCCAAGCGTAGCTAATTTCATAATCTTTTCTTGTGTCGCTTCTTCTCTGCTAAGTTCTCCAGTGAGTTTTCCTTCACACATAACATATATTCTATCTGACATACCTAATAATTCAGGTAATTCAGAAGACACCATTATAACTACTTTGCCCTTTCTAACTAGATCATTCATTATGTGATATATTTCAGCTTTAGTACCAACGTCTATTCCTTTAGTTGGCTCATCAAAAATAAATATTTCCGAGTCCGTATTTAACCATTTAGCTAGTATTAATTTTTGTTGATTTCCACCTGATAATGTTCCTGCCATAACATCAAGATTTGCTGTTTTAATCTCAAGTGCGTCCTTAAATCTTTCTCCAGTTTCCCTTAACTTTTTATGATTTAACACAAAATCTTTTAAGTTAGTTAAAGTTATATTATCAAGTACACTCATTACTAGAGATAATCCTTGACTTTTCCTATCTTCTGTTAAAAGGCAGATACCATTATTGATTGCATCCATAGGTGAATTAATCTTAACTTCCTTCCCATTGATTTTTACCTTACCTTCACTTATTTTATCAGCGCCAAATACAAGCCTCATAAGTTCTGTTCTACCTGATCCAACCAAACCAGCTAGTCCTAAAATTTCACCTTTTCTTGCTTTTAAACTAACATTCTTAACTCTACCAACATTATCACTAATATTTTCTACTTCTAAAACGTATTCTTTAGGCTCAAAAATCTCCTTAGGAAATAGCTCTGTCAAATCTCTTCCTACCATCATATTTATAAGTCTTTCCTGAGTTATCCCTTCTAGTTCACAGCTTTCAATATAAGTACCATCTCTGAGTACTGTAGCTCTATCACAAATATCAAAAACCTCTTTTAATCTATGTGATATATATATTGCTGCAACACCTTCCTTTTTTAGTGTTTTTATAACTTTAAAAAGGTTTTCAACGTCCTTCTGAGATAACGATGTTGTTGGTTCATCAAAAATAATCGCTTTTGCATTTAAACTTATTGCCTTTGCTATTTCCACCATCTGTTTCTTTGCAGTTGGAAGCTGCATAACTAGGTCAGTAGCTTTTATATCTATTCCTAATTTTTTTATTATAGAATCTGTATCTTCGTGTAATTTCTTGTAGTCAACAATGCCCAAGGCTTCATTTTTATATGGTAGTCTTCCCATATAAACATTTTCTGCAACTGTCAATGTCTCTGCTAGATTTAGCTCTTGATGAACAAATCCAATACCTAATTGTGCAGCTTTAGTTGGATTAATAACTCCACAATCAACTCCTTCAACAAATATTTGACCTTCATCCTGTGTATGAACTCCTCCAAGTATTTTCATTAAAGTTGATTTTCCAGCACCGTTTTCTCCTAATAAAGCATGTACTTCACCTTTTTTAATTTCCAACTGTGCTCCCTTAAGAGCATAAACTCCTGGAAATCTTTTATGTATATTTTTCATTTCTAAAAATACATTACTCAATTCTAACCACCTCAACTTTCACTAATCGTTTTCATGAACATTTTACAATAATATATTAGTTAGTTATATTTAATATCTTTACCTGTACATTTGAAATTTTTACTTTTTAAATAATGATTAAAAAGTTATTAAATCTCTAAGAATACGTTTGCTAAACTCTCATCTTCAAAGCGTTTAACATCGTTTACATTTGTTATTTTACAGTAATGCATTAATTAATTATATGTAATATCTTTACCTCTACATTTGAAATCTTTACTTATTAAACTTATTTTAAAAAGTCGTTATTTATTAAATTTAATAGAAACTGTTGCTAAACCAACAGATTTAGTTTTGTAGAACCTCAATTTTATGAATATAATTCTCTGAAGAATAAAAAAGTCGCAGGCGACTGTGGTTAAGTTCCGTATTGTGCTTCGCACTCTTTTCATAGGTGTAGATTTTTTTCACGCATCTGCCTTTTCGAACGCATGCGAGAAAAATCTGCACATCAGAAATAGCAGCTCTGCTGCATATAAGAACATTTTTTACTAGAATATAAATTCCTAAATAATAAAAAAAATGTGAATTCCGAAGAACTCACATTAATTGTATGATTAAATTATGTTAATAGATAAATCATTCATTAAAATTTATTATAAAAGACAGTTTGGGAAATATCTTTTCTTTTTTCGTGGTTAGGATTTGGTTTAGCCTCGTTACTTGGATAACCAATTGGTAAAAGACATACTGGTTCAAGGTCTGTTGGTATATTAAAAGCAGCACGTATAGCAACAGGGTCAAAATGGCCCACCCATGTTGATCCTAAACCAAGCTCAGCAGCTTGTAGCATCATATGTGTAGCAATAATACTTCCATCAATATCAGTATGGATTTTTCCATCATAACTACGCTCCCATGCTTCATTTTTATCAGCGCATATAAGTAAGGCTAACGGTGCATTAAAATGATAAATTGTGCAAGTTTGTAGTTTAGCAAGAGCATCCTCACTTTCAAGTACCAAAATTCTTTGCGGCTGACGATTTGCCGCAGTCGGAGCTAATTGGCCTGCTTTTAAAATTAAATTTAAATCCTCCTCACTGATTTTCTTTGTGTCAAAACTTCTCACAGAATATCTTTTGGTAGCTAATTCTATAAATTTCATATATACATCTCCATTCATTTAAGTTAATATCTTTATACCTCATCTATTATAACTTTGTAAAATATTTTATGCTTAAATTTATATAGTAAGAATATATTACCCGATTAGACTAGCTCCTATTTCAAATGCCTTTTGGCAATCTGAAGTTAAAATCATATAAATTAATCATTTCAGCTTCAATTTCTTTATCTTTTGCCGCTTCTTCCACTCCATCTAAATCTTTTTGATTTAACTTATATCCCTTCTACATATGAAAAATAATCAAAATCTGCATACTTATTCATACCCGATAAGTCCTGACACGCAATTCCTACAAAAGCACCAGTGAAAGCCCATGAACCTTTAATCGCATCATCTGACAATGTACTTGAGTCATAAACTTTGCCTATAGGCCTCCACTCGTCCTTATTGGTAGCAAAGAAAAATCTAAGTTGCCCAAAATTCACTTCCACTTTTAGATAAATGCGTTCTACATCAGTTATCAAGATGTTATCATCCTGAGTCATGGACTCTGACAAATCATTATTTATGCTAGCTAGAACCCCTATGCATTTGCCTCCTAATTCTTCATCCATACTTATCCTCAAATAATAATAGTTTTCTGTGTTGTAATAGCAAATTAATCCTGCAAGCTGCAACGTTGTTTCAGGTTCAAATTCAACACAGGTTTCGGCAGAATAAACAAAGTTCTGCTGACGTCTTGCTATCATACTTTGTGTAAACTTGGAAAACATTGATTCTTTTCCATATAACCTTAAAAATCCTGGCCTTTCAGTAAGTGACATAAAGGTTTCCGCTGGAACTCTTAAGGACTGAAAATTTATATTTAATAAAGTATTATTAAAATCGTCATACTGTGAAACTAAGACATCTTCTTCATTATTTGATTCACTTTCACTATCATTGTTAATTTCTATTTCCCAAGAAGGTAAGTTATCTGTACCAGAACATAAATAAAGCCAATCATCTTCACGCCATTCCACCTTTTGTATAGCTGTTTCTCTTCCTAGAATGCAGCGATCTGTTTCAGGAAGAGGTCTTCCACAAAGATGAACCATAAACCATTCATTATTAGGGCCTTCCACAATGCTTGCATGCCCTGCTTTTTGAAGAACTTTATGCATATCACTTCCCACAGAAGTAAGAATTGGATTTTGTGGATGAACCTCATAGGGACCCGTAAGTTTTCTCGAACGAGCAAGTGTTACTGCATGTTCATAACTAGTGCCTCCTTCAGCCGCCATCAAATAATAGTAGTCATTATGCTTATATATATGAGGACCCTCAGAACAACCCAAATCTGTCCCTTTAAAAATATTCATTACAGGGCCAGTAAGGCATTTGTTTTTTTCATCATATTCTTGTAAAAGATGACCAGCAAAATTATTCTTTCCTATACGATTATCCCATTTCATGTTTATAAGCCACTTTTTTCCGTCATCGTCATGGAATAGAGATGGATCAAAACCACTTGAATTAAGATACACAGGCTCTGACCACTCACCACAAATATCACTTGAGGTTACCAGATAATTATGGGTATCTTTAATATGTCCATTGTTGTTTACTATTGTATATATTAAGTAAAAGATACCTTTATTATAGGACAAACATGGCGCCCAAATTCCACCTGAATCGGGTGTTCCTAACATATTTAGCTGAGAGACTCTATTCAAGGGATGTGCTATAAGCTCCCAATTCACTAGATCTTTGGAATGATGAATTTGAACTCCTGGAAACCATTCAAAAGTAGAGGTTGCAATATAATAATTGTCCTCAGCTTTACATATAGATGGATCTGGATTAAAGCCCTTTAAGATGGGATTTTTAATTTTTAACATAATTCTCCTCCTTAAGTTAAGAATTTTATATATAGAAAGACTACAGAAAATATTAAAAGGTCTGACTCCAATGGACTATGGAAATCAGACCTTAGCATCATAATTTTTCATTATTTCTCCTGTCTACTTGACAGAGTGAATTTCAAATATGAAGTACCTTTTTATAAATCTTCAAGATACATATTTATCATAATTTCGATTATTAAGACAACTCTACTTTTTGTAAAGTACCATCATCATTGTACTTTATTTCAGTGTATTTTACACAACGTCTGTTATCAGCTCCACCAGACAAAGAACTATCATGATAGAATAAATACCATTTATCTTGGAACTCAACAATTGAGTGATGAGTTGTCCAACCAATTACAGGATCAAGTATTTTCCCTTTAAATGTATAAGGTCCCTTTGGATTCTTACTCATAGCATATACTATGCAATGTGTGCTACCAGTAGAGTATGAAAGATAATAATTTCCATTATATTTATGAACCCATGGTCCTTCAAAATATCTTCTTTCTTCATCACCAGCAAGTATAGGATTTCCATCTTCATCAACAATTGATATCTCCTCTGGAGCCTCTTTAAATGTAAGCATATCATCATTTAATTCAGCTACTCTTGGTCCTATAGCAGGTGCTGTAGCAGCAGGACCTTCTCCATCTGGATTAAAAGTTCCAGTTTGCCATTTTTCTAGCTGTCCTCCCCAAAGGCCTCCAAAATAAACATATGATCTATTATCGTCATCCATTAAAACAGCAGGATCAATGCTATAGCTACCAGGTATATAACTTTCTTGCGCTTTGAATGGTCCAGCAGGAGATGAACTAGTAGCTACTCCAAGTCTAAAGATATCATCTTTATCTCTTGCTGGGAAAAACAAGTAATAAGTTCCATTCTTATAAGCAGCATCTGGAGCCCATAATTGTTTACTTGCCCATGGAATATCTTTTAAGTGCAGTGCTTCTCCATTGTCGATACAAGGTGAATTAGTATCATCAAGAGATAAAATATGGTAATCTTCCATGTTATATTGGTCACCATTATCGTTTGAGATCTGTACTTGGTCAAGATCATGAGAAGGGTAGATGTAGATTTTACCTTCAAATACATGAGCAGAAGGATCTGCCGTATAAATATGAGTTACTAGAGGTTCGTTTTGTTTTGCAATATTTTTCATATGATTCTCTCCTATCTTTTCTTTGAATATTTATTTATGAGTCAACTTATGATTATTCTTTTATAATTACGATTTAAGCGTTTAATACTTAATTTAAATCTTCATATTAATTCAATATTTGCTTCCAATGGTGCTACTGAGGTAAGCTCAAAGCTTCTCTTATCTGGTTGTGATACCCCTACAAATAATTTGAATTTCTTACTATCAAGAAGCCTTTCTCCATCATCATTTACAACTTCGAATGATTTCTTATCCAATTTCATTATTACAGTTTTGCTTTCCCCTTTTTTCAATGAAACACGTTTGAATCCTGCTAGGCTGTGATTTAATACAGCATACTTTGATTCTATATCTTTTACATAGCATTGAACTACTTCTTCAATATCATATTCCCCAGTATTTTTAATCTCTATGCTGATATCAAAACTCTCAAAGCCTTGCTTAACAGAAGGCACTTGTAAATTAGATAATTCTACTGTTGAATAAGTTAAACCATACCCAAATGGATATAAACTCTCATGTTCTAAATATCTATAAGTTCTTCCCTTCATTGAATAATCAGTAAACTCAGGAAGCTTAGCTGTGTCTTTATAAAAAGTTACTGGTAATTTCCCACTCGGTGAGCATTTTCCAAATAATATATCCGCTACAGCAGTTCCTCCGTGGCTACCTGGATACCATGCATTTAAAATGGCTGCACATTTTTCTTCTGCACCATTTAGTGTTAAAGCACTTCCAGCTCCAAGGACAACAATAACTGGCTTTCCAACCTCAAGTACTTTTTCAAGTAAATTTTGTTGCCTTCCTGGCAAGTTCAAATTCTCTTTGTCTCCTGCCCCGTAGCTATTACCAGCATCCCCTTGTTCTCCTTCAATTGTTGAATCTAATCCTAGACATAATACAACTACATCAGATCTTTCTGCTACTGAAATCGCTTCTGATAATCTATCATCTGGTCTTGCTAAATCCTCCACTTTATCTTTAAATAGGTGACATCCTTCAGAGTAATATACTCTCACATTATCACCAACTGCATTATGAATTCCTTCTAATATTGTTGTATACTTAGATGCTGTTCCAGAGTAATTTCCCTTCAACATTATTTCGCTGTTTGCATTCGGGCCAATTACTGCTATTGATTTTAAATTTGATTTATTCAATGGAAGCGTTCCATTATTCTTTAGCAATACCATTGATTTTCTAGAAGCTATTAATGCAACATCGTTATGCTCTTTAGAATCGTTTACTTCATATGGTATCTTGTTATATTCACAATCTTCATCAAACATACCTAATTTAAATCTTGTTGTCATTAATCTTTCTGCTGCTGTAGTTATTTGTTCTTCAGTTACTAAACCTTCTTTATAAGCTAATAGCAAATTAAGATACATATTTCCACAGTTAAGATCACAGCCATTTTCTATAGCCAATGCTACTGATTCAGTTGCAGTACTTGTAACCATATGGTGTAAATGAAAATCTGCAAGAGCCCAGCAATCAGATACTACATGTCCTTTAAATCCCCATTTGCCTCTTAAGATATCTTTCAACAAAGTCTTACTACCACAACATGGCTCCCCATTTGTGCGGTTATATGCTCCCATTACACTTTCAACATTTGCCTCTTTTACACATGCCTCAAATGCTGGTAAATATGTTTCATATAGATCCTTCTTGTTAACTATCGCATTAAATTCATGCCTTAACCCTTCTGGTCCGCTATGAACTGCAAAATGTTTTGCACAAGCAGCTAACTTTAAATATTTTCCTTCTCCTTGCAATCCTTTTATGAATGCAACCCCTAATCTAGATGTTAAATAAGGGTCTTCCCCGTAAGTTTCATGTCCACGTCCCCATCTAGGATCTCTAAAAATATTTATATTTGGAGACCAATAAGTTAGTCCCTTATATATGCCTCTGTCGTCTTTTTTGCTGTATTCATTGTATTTAGCACGTCCCTCTGTAGCAATAATATTTGCAACCTTTCCTAGGAATTCATCATCAAATATAGCGGCTAAACCAATCGCTTGAGGGAACACAGTTGCTGTTCCAGCTCTAGCTACCCCATGAAGGCCTTCATTCCACCAATTATACTCAGGTACATTTAAGTGCTTTATTGCTGGTGATTGATAAGTTAATTGCTCCGCTTTTTCTTGTAATGTCATTTTAGATACTAATTCTTTTGCTGCCTTTACTGCAAATTCATGAGTATTTTCTTGCTCACCATTCATCTATATCCCTCTATTCCTTAAATATTTATGGAGATTAAAATCTATAATACAATATTCAATTTGTAATTTAATAATATAAAATTTATGGTTGACTTAACAAGAAAGTATTTATATAATTGTAGACAAAATTTACTCTCTTGGAGGTATTCTATGTTAAAATACGAGTCGCACCACTTTGGAGAAAACACTCTTTTTTCCCACTACCATCCAATTAGTCTTAATTACCCTGTTCATCTACATCGAAGCTTCGAGTTCATATCTGTTATTGATGGAGATCTTCAAATTTCTGTTAATAATAGAAATTTTGAAGTAAAAAAGGATGAATGCATATTAATTTTACCTTACGAAATCCACTCTCTCTCAACTAATAAGTACTCTGATGCTCGTATTTGCATATTTTCCCCTGAATATGTAAAAACATTTGACAGCATGATCTATGGTAAATTTCTCGAAAATCCAGTCTTTAATTTATCACATAACGCGCGATCTCTTATACTAGACAAAATTTTCAGAGATAATGTCAATGTTCTCGAGATGAAAGCTTGTCTTTATTTGCTTTGTTCTGAAGTTATGGAACATACGCAATTACTTGTAAGCGTGAAAAATGATTATGAATTATTACATAAAATTCTTAACTATATTCAAAATAATTTTACTAAAGATATCTCATTAAAAAGCATTGCAGATGAATTTTGCTACAGTTACAATTACCTATCCAAATATTTAAATAATGTACTCGGAATATCGTTTGTTGATTTTGTTAATCAAAATAGAATTAATTACGCGGCATATTTATTAAAAAATACAGAAGACCCGATTACTGATATTACTTATAAATGTGGTTACTCAAGCATCCGTTCATTTAATAGAAACTTTCTTAAGATTATGAATATGACTCCAAAAACTTATAGAAACTTTTAATCTACAGTTAATTAAATACTAAGCGATGGAAATTCCAGTATTCTCAAACGTCTATAAATGCGATTACTATTTTGTCCATTTTATGAATTTCAACTTATTCATATTGATATTCTTGGTTATAAATAATTAAAATCAAGAGTATCAAAAAATATAAAACTTTACATAGCTAATGAAAGTTATACTGGAGTTTATGATAACTTTAAGTGGAAAAATATTAATAAGGTTAAAGCTAAGAAACTAAAGTATTTGAAACGCAGTTAAAATAACAGTATTAAAATAAATGCAAACATTATTTTAATACTCTCTTATCTATTCAGTTGTTGTAGAAGTAACTGTCATAGTATTCTAATTAATAATGGTGCAAATATATATGCTAAAATCAATAAAACTTCTACCCAACCAATACCATAAAACATGCCTCCAACACCCTCAAGTTCACTTTTATTTTCTTCCTTATCATTCATACCGTACTTTCCTCCATGAATTTAATGATATTAGAATTATTTCCCTTGGTATTAAGATTTAAACTACATTAAAACAATTCATTTTTAGTATTTCATTAATTATAAAAAATACAAAACCAGGGTTTATTTTTAAACCCTGGTCTGTTTCGAAACAAGTGTACTTATGGGGACTTTAAAATCATTTTCGGACTAATCCTAAAATATTATTGTTAAAATCAATGTCCATGAGAACCACCTCTTTCAGTTATTATTGTGTGTAATATAAAATTAAATATACTAGAATATAAAACCATATATTCCACATAGTATTATTTCTTCTATTAAAAAGCTTATAATTTTTTTCATCATAATAATTTATATGCACTAGTTAATGCTCAATTAATGGCCCGTGACTTCCACATTCACCTTTCATAATACATTTCATAAATTAGCGTTGAAAATCCTATTATAATGGATATAATTGTAATAGGAGGTGTTTAAATGGAATCGAATAAACTAAACACTAGACTTTCTTTAGTCGGGGCATTGCTAGGCTTAACATTATTCATTATGGGTGGATTATTGAATACTATACTAGATCGTTATATAATAATTATCCCAGCTGTTACTATAGTAATTAGTTTGATATCTTTAATAAAATCTAAAAAAACTGATATAAAAATTAAAAGTTATTCTTCTTTGGGGTTAATACTTGGACTATTTTACTTTATTTTATCTTTATATGAATTATTAAAATTATAAATTTGTAAAGCCCTTATATTCTAATATTACACTTGCAAGAGAAAAACATGCCTTGCTATTTTCACTTAAGTGCAAATGGTAAGAACATGTTTTATTATTTTCTGGCTAATATCATTGTTTTTATATCTTCATAAAACTATATGATTTATAGATACTAATCTACAGATAATATAAAAACATCAGTTCGAATTTTTGCGATAAAAAAATACCTAAATACTTTTATTAATACTATTCATATATTCATTAATCAATTTATCTAACTTTATACTAAGTTCTAATAATTCCTTATCATTTGTAATTATTTCCTTGTTCTCAATTAATATATTTAATTCTTCTCTAGTTCTTTCAAGTTCACTCTTTATACCCATAGCTTTCGTTCTTCCTTATTCCTTAAATTTATACTTTATCCATATTATACAATAATAATGCATTAATTTCAAACATATGTTCGTATATTTCTTATAATTATGATTCTGGCACTATCAGCCCCCATTACGGACTTTCACCGATTAGCACGCGCCCATGCTGGGCAAACTACAAAAAAATAAGAGCTTATATTTCATAAACTCTTATTTTACACAATGATGCCTCAAGTTCTTATGTGTCCTATAAATATTTACATATATTTATAGTTACATAGGAATATAGTTATCTTTTTAAATATGTTTCTATGAATAAAGGTATATATATTTACCTTTGTTCATATTAAACTTTAAACTGGTGCTCCAAATACATATTAGAGCTTTTCAGCTTTTTACTTCTTAGTCTTAAAAAAGTCAAGGCAGCACCAATTAAGCTTATTACTGCAGCCGCTATATATACAGTTCTCATAGCATATATAAAAGCATCATTTCTTCCTGCTACAAAATCTGTAACACGGTATCCAATTATAGAACTCATCATGCTATATAAAAGCGTTGTAGCTAAAGCTATCCCACATACCATTCCCAAGTTTCTTACAAGAGCATTTACGCTTCCTGCAATTCCAAGTTTCTCTTTAGGTACTGTTGACATTATCAAAGAATTATTAGGCGATTGAAATAATCCCATACCAATAGACATAATTCCTATGAATATTATTGTGATTATTACAGTTGAATTTACATTTAAAGTGGACATTAATATTAAACCTAGGCTTATAAGTATCAAACCTATGAAGGTTAAAAGCTCTGAGCCAATTTTATCTGATAGGCTTCCACTAAGAGGTGCTACTACAGTTAAGAGTAATGGATAAACCATCATTATTAATCCAGTATGCTCTGGTGTATAATTCATTACATCCTGAAGATAAAATGGCAGAATAATATTGTTACAGAAGATTGCCACAAAAGTTACAAATGCACAAAATATACTTAAAGAAAATAATTTATTACTAAATATATTCAATTGTAATAGAGGATCTTCTTTTTTCTTTTCCACAAAAATAAATATTATAAATGAGATAATTGCTATGGCAAAGCTCAATAAAATTATTGGATCTGAAAAACCAATGTTTAAACCTTCATCTAAAGCTCCAAAAAGTGGAACTATTGCAAACATAAATAATACAGCTCCTAAGATATCTAATTTTCCCTTAACTGTTTTATTCCCCTTCGGTAACAATTTAATAGCATAAAATAATGCTATTACTCCAATAGGTACATTTATTAAAAAAATATATTCCCAACTTGCTGCGCCTACTATTAGTCCTCCAAGTCCTGGTCCTATTAGAGATCCTAAAGCTACAGAAGTACCTAAAAATCCAAGAGCTTTTCCTCTTTCATGTGGAGGGAATGTTTCTGTAATAATCCCTTGATTATTAGCCATAGTTCCAGCAGCGCCTATAGCTTGTACTATTCTTGCTAAAATAAGTATTGGAAAAGATTTTGTTATACCACATAGTAACGATCCAAGGGTAAATAATCCTAATCCAAATGTGAACATCTTGGATTTTCCAACCATGTCTCCAAGTCTTCCAAAAATCAATACTGTCCCAGCGATTACTATTAAATAACTTGTTGCAACTAATTGTATACTAGATGTTGTTACATTTAAAGCAATGGCCATTTTAGGTAATGCTACATTTACAATGCTACCATCTAGGGCAGACATAACTGTAAACATTAAAACTATTACCAATATAGACCACTTGTTTCTATTCTTTACATTTTCCATTAATTTTCCTCCTTTATCACTTGTCACTATTTAGCCTACATAGCCATATTACCTTAATTCTCAAATTCGTTTAATCTTCGAATATTGATTAAAATTTTCTTTAAAGACTGCATTGTAATTAACATTTCTGCTTCTGATACATCTTGTGTTATTAAACTCATCAACGTTTGAACATCTTCATGAATTTTGGGCAATACTTCTTTAGCTTTCTCTGTTAAATATAATTTATAAGATCTACTATCTTTTTCATCTTGTTTTTTATAAACATAACCAAGATCTACTAATTTTGTAATTGTTCTTGCAGACATTGCCTTGTCATTACCAAGTTCTTTGCTTAAGCCGTTTTGGCTTATACCTTCGTTTCCTTCAAGATTAAACAAATATGGGCTGGAACCACTGCTTAATCCATATTTTTTTAAGGCCTTTTCTAAATACATTTGCTTATATCTAAAAATTTTACTTGTAATCATTATGAGGTTCATGCTTTCAACATCCATAATCATTCTCTCCTTATAATATAATTGATTAGTCTACTATATTATATTTACACTATGTTGACTTGTCAACTTTTATAATGGAACATTTTTACTAAATAGAATACAAATATTCTATTTGTATTCACATAATCTTGATCATCATACAACCCGTTCTCACAACAGACTTATATAAATTACTTTTGAATAATCTTTTTAATTATTGAAAGCATAGTAATTGATCTCTTACTACAAAGTGATAACATAACAACTCCTTGTCAATATTTACTTATAAACATTATCAAATTTATAACTCATATTTCGCTGAATGCTATGCATTTCAGTGAAATATCTTTTCTTTATTTAAAGTTTGGAATAATATATATCTATATGTGAATTATTCCATAGTAAATTTCTAAACTATCCCTAATGGAATCATTATTAAATTTTTTGAAATATATACTTGTTAAATAGCATGTCCAACAAAAATACTTTCATCCAAACCTAAATAATTCAATATCTGCCGTTGATTATCTTTTAGTGGTTTTTGAAACTTTCTTATACAATTGTTATTAACTTTAATTACTTGTATAGGCACATACTCAAAGATACCCATTATAGCTTTTAAACTCGGCTTGGACATTTTTATTTTTCCAGGTCCAAGTATAATCGTATTATCTTTCTTCATCTCACGTCTGACTACATGTTCCATTACTGATAAAATCATTAAACCAATAAGTATCATGTATGTTAAGGCTTCAACTCTTTTGGGAGTTTTTACAAAAAGGTCATCTATAAACTCTGGTGCTTTTAGCTGCTGAAACTTTTTCTCTACGCTGCTTTGAGTTTTGTATTCTTTCAGCATTTCTTCACATGAAATATCAGAATCATTACTTGCTAAGATGAAAGTACACTCTCTTTCAATTGCTGCTTCAATTTTTGAATCTTCACGGTTAATTTCTAAATTAATAGTATATTCATATTCCTTTTGTGAATCCTTATTATCAGCTTTTTTACGCTTACGTTTTTCATTCATTTCAATATTCAAATTAACAGAATGGTATTTTAATTTTTTCCCTTTAGTCTTTAAAAACTCTTCTATTTCTTTTTGTGAATCTGCTTCGCACGCGAAGCTACGCTTGGAAAATACTTTGATTTTTTTCTCTAATTCGGCATATTCTTTTTCTGCATGCCTAGAAATAGTTTTCCTTTTGGTTTCTTCAAGAGTGAAGGAATAACAGACTGCCAGTTTAACTGGAATCCCCTTATATTCTGATTTATAATCTAATACTTGATATTTAACTTTTTTACCTTGGGCATTTTCAAAAATAACATCTTTTGTTAACTGTCTTTCACTAAAAAATTTACCAATATAGATTTTAGACATATTTGTTGTTTCAGGAGCTCTTGTTATAAATTTTATATCTCTACCATTTGCTTTATTAATATTTTCTTCTGTAAAAAATGCACTATCTGCAACATAGTAGAATGAATCTTTACTAGTTTTGGATTTTTTTAAAATTTCATCAACATCATCTATAGCGTCATTATTATAAGTTTTATCATCTGTATTACCCGAAAGAACTTTTGCGTCTACAACTATACCGTTAGCTGTTCCAATTCCAATTTTTATTTGTTTCTTATCATTTCTTTTATCTTTACTATATCCATAATCAATTGATATTTCATCTATTTTACCTTCTTCTGTTTCATACTGGCCCCACATTACCTTTGAGGTAGTATCGTAATTAATATTCTTTATACTCAATCCATACGTAGCGAAAGCAGTCATACTTATTTCAGAAAAAATTTTTCTTGGACCAGCTTCATGAAAATTATCAAGAAAACAGCCAAATCTATCATCTGTAAGATTATGAGGCTTCGCATCGCTGTTAAATGTCCCTTCAATATCAATATGTTCAAAATACTCATCCATAAGATATAATGGTCGTCTTGAATGACAAAGATTTGCTAACATCATTTGAGCCATTATCCCATAAGCTATATCAGGCTTTCTCCCATTTTGTTTAGTCAAATATTGATCAAAGATGTTGATAACTCCTAGTTTCTTACACATACCTGCTACAAGCGTCGCTTTTCCATGGCTATATGCTTCCATTTCAATATTTTCCAATAACAACTCTTTATCCATTCCAATCCCCCCATTAAATATTATTTGCATACCGTAATCATAATAATTTTTAGTCAAATAATATAGTGAATAGTTGAGGTTAAATAGGAAAAATTAGTTAGGCGGAATATGAGTTATAATTTTAAAATTTATCATCTTATCATATCCCAATATAATTGACCAGTCAACAATACTTTGTCATCGTCGAGTTGACTAGTCAATCTATTTGTTTATTTTTACATATTTTATGAAGATGAAGCAAAAACTCATTTAACTCATAATTGGTAATAATGATGATATGGCTATAGGTGCAATTAATCATTTGTTGTAATCTTGCAACGCTTCATCTTCACATCTTAGTTCTCCACTGCCTTCAAAATTATTTTTACAAACTTATTTATATTTTTTATCTAGCCATAACAGTTCATTTAAAATTCTATATCTCTCGAAAAACTACGTAAGTCTTTTTCCAGGCTAAGTAGCGCACTCCTCTTTATATTATTATCTTCCATCCACGCTCGCATAAAGTGTTGCATCGTCCTATTTTGATTAAATTTGATTACAATATAGCTGGTAAATTAACGCTTTATACGGTAGTTTGACCTATTATTTGGGCAACTAAAAAAGCGCATGAGTCCTTAGTTTTACTAAAGACTCACGCACTTTTTACATCTTATTTCCATGGCGGAGAGAAGGGGATTTGAACCCCTGATAGAGTTGCCCCTATACACGCTTTCCAGGCGTCAAAAGCGTTAAAACTCCGTTAAATCGTCTATTCTTGTCACTCAACACACGCTATCTTATATCAAAATAACGCACATTTAGTTATTAATACTAATTTACTATTGTTTTAAACGTATGTCAATATTAACTCTTTTATGGATTGCTTACAATTATACTTACGATAAAATCTAATTATATTACTGTATTTCCTTAATATATGAATAACCCCTATCGTTTAATGTTGTACATGTACTCAACTGTTAGCTATTAAGTTTTAGATAATACTAAACTGCCTAAATGTATAGGCATTCCACTTGGGTAATTCTGATTTGCTCTAGTATATAACTAAGTTTTATTCCAACAGAAAAGAAGATGATTAAAACCTCTTCAATGCTATTTTGTAAGAATATGTTCTTTAATCTTCTATAACTCCAACTGATTATACTTTTCAATAGTCGCTTAGATGACATCTAAAACCACTGTATTCAATTTCGTTTCTTTAGTCAATATTTATAAAAGTGAAATCTCTACATAATATTAAAATAACTTCTTCTTTTTTATAAACTATCTAACATATTAAGTTGTTCTTGCCCTAATTTTCTTCCTTTAACTGACTTCATAGGACGTACAGTTATTTTTGCATTTTCTCTAACTTTACCTATTAATAAAGGATAATTTTTATCATGTAATTTAAAGTTATCTTCTACTTGATTATAATTAAAATTTGCATAGCAATATAAACAATGATGCATACACGTATTATATTGACCTATATCTATACTTTTTACACATCCACAAACTTCCCTTTGTGTATCATCCTTTTTTACATTTACTTCATAACCCATTATTCTTGATATCACACTATCGTCTATACACTTGCCTTTTTTTATCCCAAATTCAGTTAGGTCATATGCTTCCGAACAAGTCTCCACAACAATGTTATGCTCTTGTGCTATTTTTGAAAATTCCCTAGAAATATTATTAATACTTTCAATAGTAGTAGCTAATATATTAAGATTCTGAGTATTTCTTTCAGTTTTTTTATATAAGTCAATAAAACTAATGACGCATTTTTCTGTATATCCTTCTAATTGTACACATAACTTTTTAAAGGCTTTACAATGATAACTTACAGTATATTCTTCACTAAAAAAAATAGGGTCATACCTCAAAATAACACGTTCTTTTCCTATTTTTTTTGATAATTCCTTAAATGTTTCAATTATTTCCTTTTTATTAAGTACTCCCTTTTCAACTTCTGATTTATATCCAGTTATAGTGTATTGAAAATAATACTTATAATCTCTTAGTTCTTCTAATCTATTTAACATTGGTTTAGCATTTTTAGTCCAAAATACAAAACAATCAACTGTTTCTGGTGTTAATTCGACTTTACTGACTTGATTTAAATTCATTGGATTTAACACATAAACATACCCTTCTTTAAGCCTATAAAAAAACCATTCACTATAAAATGCTGGTATGTCAGTCCGTCTACTTACACTTACTATCATTTTATTCCTTCTTTCTTACTATCATTTGTGCACTACTACAAAATTGCCACGGATTATAGTCTTCTAGTATATTAGTAGGTATGATTGTAGTTAATTCATTACTGTTATATTCCTCTCCATAATCAAAATGATTATCCCTATAATTATTATTGAAATGGCAACATGCATATTCATAGTGACTATTCAGTTTTGTTAGCATATAATCGAAGTATTTTCTTGTTGTCATATAATTAATATCATTCATTATAATTATGGAACCTTTTTCCATATGCTTTATTATACAATCTACCAACTTATCTATAAAATCAAATGTGCTAGTACCATCTAAGTCATACTTCACCATATCCGACACTACATATTGCAATACCAAAACGTTAAATTCTATACCTTCATCTTCACCATTCAATATATTGAACACATCATCATATATAAATCTAGTTTGAATATTATCATTATTGTTCTGTTGTATATGCTCATGTATATGATTCCATATATCATTTAAATCTACCCCAGTATAGTCAAGTTTTATATTTGGATTTACCTTCGAAATAGTGTTTATTATTCCCATTAAATCTGTACACGGTCCACAACCTATGGATAAAACATTCAACTTCTCAATTGAGTTTAAAATATTAAATTTCATAAATACATGTTCTATTTCCGATGAATACTTATATATATATTTACAAAAATAATAATTTGTTATATTGAAACAATTATATCTTCGAGTATCACCAAAATGTATTTTATCTAAACATTTTTCACAAGACCCATGACAATTATTATTACAATTCTCACATCTACAAGTTGTTTCTGAATTTTTATATGACATATCACAATAATCTACTAATTCATTTAACATTTATTATCCCCCCATAAATCACATTTTATTTCATATTATACCATAATTTACTTCCTTATACACAAATCATTTTCTATAAGATTCATATAACATTAACTTATGTTATATGTTTAAGACTTTTGACACTCTTTAAATTCAAAATTTATTCTTATTTAATTTACAACAATATAACGTCATTGCAGAGCATAGGTATCAGAGTTCTTGAAGTAACTATATATTGCCACTCGTTTTTTTAATATTTTCCAATATTAAAATACTTTGGCTAGTGAGTAAATCTCTATAAACGCCTTGTTTTAGACATCCATTAAAAAGGTGTACCATAAAAACGACAACATTATATAATATTACAGTATAATGTATTCATTTCTATGGTACACTTTTTATTTTTACTAACTTTTTAATGCATGCTATTTCTAATTTCACTAGCTAAATTATTATTTTAAATCTTCAAATGACTTCGTATTACACTTTTCCTCCACCACACTCTTTTACCTTGCCAAGCTTAAGAAGTAGATGCTCGTACCTCACATCTATTCTTAAGTTCGCTCCAAGGTAAGCCGTTTGGCAAACCAAGGAGCGTGCTATTACTATTCTTTTAAGTTCCTGAGATGCTCCAAATTATGTTTTGGCTAGTGAAATTTTTATTATAATCTTATAATATTACTATATTTTTCGAGACTGTTTTGTACATAAACACGTCATATTATAATTCTTATTTTTATAATATGACATATTCTTGTACAAAAACAATGAGGTTGATATACAATAATATTATTTATTTACTCACTATTTTAAATATCCACTTTCAAAATTTCACTAGCCAAACTATTATTTCAACTTATCTCTACTACGAATACCTCTACTAATTAATAGTCTAGCCGTTTTCTTCGCATCTTTTTCATAATCATCTTTGTGTACTATTCTTTGTTCCTTAGTCAGCTTGTCTTCATATGCATCTAATATGTCATATGCATCTCCAAACGTTTCTTGTAATTGTAGTTCATTATTTTCTTTACGCTCTTCTATTGTCTTGATTGTTTGGTTTATCATTTTAAGATTAAGCCTATTTCTTACCTCTGCTAATTCACTTCTCTTTAATTCTTCTAATACTTCTTCACTATTGTAAGTTATATCATAAACATAGTAGTAATATTCAATATCTGTATCTTTCAATAGTTGTTTACATCTAGCCTTGAATTTACTACCAGCTTCCTTACAAAAATTAAAGAATGATTTTTTCTTAACACTCATCTCTTTCATAGCTTTTCTTTCAATATCCAATACTATCTCTTTCTCTCTATCTGTTGGGAAACGACTAACCATCTCTTCTCTTTCTACCATCGGATTATCATTCTCGTCATACATAAGTTTTCCACTTACACTATGTTTGTATATACATTCCTTTACACAAACCATCATTTTAAATTCCCATATTATCAATGCCTTATCTTGTAAATCCTTTAAGGCTTCCTTTATATTTCTTGCCCCCTTAGTATTTATTACTCCATATACATCTCCAATGGTCTCAATATCCACTTTTGTCAATTCCTCTAAATCAAGGTATATCTTCTCATAACTATATCCTTTGATATAATTGTCATTAATCATTTCTAAGGCTCTCATCAAACGCTTTATAGTCAATGATATATGCCTGCCCTCATTTCTAGCCAACAAATCTAGTGTGAGAACTTCAATCTCTTCTCTTAGTAACCCACTAGATAGTTGTGTCTTTTCAATATCATACAATCTTCTAGGAATAAATATACCTTTTTCCCTATTATCTAATTCCATTACTGTCCTCATATCTTTTATCTGTGCTGATTTTGAATTACCTGTTTTTCTTGGTATCTGTAACATATCACATAAATCGCAATATTTACATTCTTTTCCCCATTTAACGTTATCAAAATTGTAATTGTATTTCATAGTATCAAATCCTTTCATCATTAGTAAATAGCTAATAGCTTGTCTATTATTATAGTATCAGCCTAGTAATTTTATATATATTTGCATTTAGGCTGACACTCTAGCAATTAATTACATTGCCTTTTCTAAAACGTCATATTTTCATAAAGGGGATAATCCCCCTTTATCGTTATTGCTCCCAATCGTCTTCTGGATTACAAGTACTAACTGTATAATAAACCCCATCCCTCTCTAATATATAGTGATTTTCATTATCAGTGAATACTTTAGCAATATCCATTGTTTTATAACAATCCATAAACCTCTTAAATTCAACCAACTCATTATTGAACCAAATAAAACAATCCTCATAAGCCTTTCTATACACATTAATTACATATTCCAAGCTAATAGTCTTTTCCATTTCACATTTCTCCCTTGTATTTAAATTTATATTTTTCTTTTGTATACTCATTTCCTCACCACCTTTTTTGTAATCGTTTACTGTAGCTGACAGCAGTATATCTTGTTTTCCTGCCCCTAATCCCAGTATACCATTTTTTTACTGCTTTGTACAGGTTTCCCTGTAAAACTTTAAATTATTTTGTTAATAAATATATAGTGAAATTTTTTTATAAATTACTGGCTAAATAACTTTCTAACTTCTTTGCTACTGCCTAAAAATAGTTTAAAACACTTACTTTAACTCAACTCGTAGTTTTTTAATTCTGTGAGGTGTATGTGCTACTGGTAGCAATATTAATGCCAACCTTAAATTTATTCCAAAACGTTTCGTACCCCCACTATATAGAACTTTACCACTTAGAATTGTAATATTACCTATGTGATATCCTCAGAATGGTCTTAGCATTGATTTAAAATTTAAAGTTGACCACCGTCTTAATTATCATCTCATTAGATGGCTTATGAACTAAAATTATCTAAAGATGCTCTAAAACCCTAAAATCACACCTCTAAAAACACGTAATTTACTACCTTTTATTTTTTGATTTTTCCAATAAAACTTAGGTTTTATTAAGAACAATTAAGGGAACTATATATTAGGTATTCAAAGTATGCATAAAATAATATCACCTACAAGTTTTTGTAATGTTATAAGTATTTTTCTTAACGCAAGCGTTAACATTTATATAATAAGTCATAATTCAAAAGAATATTATAAAGTTAATTATAATTAAAATAGATGCTTTAAAGAAAAGTTATATGAAATGATAGTAGCATTTAAGTATATATTATTTAATTTTAAACTGTGGTAATTCTATTTTGTTAGTACTACAAATTGCTACCAACTGCGCTATTAATGTAACATAATCGTTTTTGGATTGTATTCTAGCAAATTGTGATTCATATTTATCAAAATCCTCTTTGCTAATATTGGGAGTAATAATTTTTAACAATTGCTTGTAATGAACAATTGCACTATTAATATATTTAAGTTGATTTAACTGTAAGAACAAATACCAAATTGCAAATAAAAAGTATCCTAACATAAAATTTTGGATTACATTTGAGTTATTATCAACCACTTGAGTGAGGTTTAAATTTACTCTACTTGCTATGCTAATCAAAATAATAACTATAATAATTCCAAATAAAATTCCATCCATATAAGATAAACATAAAATACTAGGCGTTTCATTGAAATCCTTCGCAATTGTTTTATAAGTTTTATCAGTATTTTCTTGAATTAGTTTTTGAATATCTAATGTAAATCCTTTTCTATCTAGCATTGGTTTAATCAAATAATTAAACACTATTGCGCATAGAATTGATGTAATTATTGTTACTATAGACATAGTTAAAGTTCTCCTTTATCATTACTAATTGTAAAAGTTACACCATCATTCCATTAACTTCCTATTAATTAATATTATATCATACTAAATGTTGAATTTTATAATAATATTGCGAAAATACATGTTTCTTATACCGTATCCTATGCACTCTAGATTATTTAATTTTACGTTTGTTATTCTCCCTTATAAGTGTACTTTTAGATATTCCCAGCAATTCTGCAACTTCATTATAACTCTTATCACCACCATTAATACTCAGCATTGATAACGCATTATCAAGTTGTTTATCCGTATATGATTTCGGTCTACCTTCCTTAAAGCCTTCTTTAGTCTTAGCTATTGCTTTGCCTGTTTGTGTACGCTCAACTATTGTATTCCGTTCCATCTCTGCCACTGCTAACAATGTAGTTAAAAAGAATTTACCCATGCTCGTATTTTCTAATAATCCGACATTTAATACATGAACACTCACACCTTTATTAAATAACTCTTGCACTAACTCTATCCCTTCAACTGTATTACGTGCTAATCTATCTAACTTTGAAACAACTAATGTATCGTTTGGCTTTAAATCTTCAATTAGTTGGTTTAATATTGGTCTATCTGTTGTTGTTCCTGTAAATTGTTCCTTGTATATTATTGCATGGTTATACTTTTCTAATATAACGCTTTCTTGTTGCTCAAAACTATTATTATCTAATTTTCCTTTGCTACTTACTCTACAATATCCATAAATCATATCTCATATCCTCACTTTTTGTACTTTTGTTTTGACACTAAGTTTCGACACCTCTTCATACCCTTATTATGCGTTCTGATTTTATTGGTGTCAATACTTAAAAGTTATGACACTTAAGCAATGCAATGTTATAGAAAAAAAGCTAATAATATTAAATTATTAGCCTAACAATTACCTTAAAACACTAACCATTTTCCTTTTATTTCTTTTTCGCTTATAAAACCAGTCTCTAAAATTTCATTAAAATCATCAAAACGGTGTTTATCATTTACTATTATTTTATTATTTTGAGTATGACAATAAACATTTCCACCATATTCAATGTGCTTACATCCATCAAATGTAATTATTTCATCGGTTGATACTTTAGGACTTATAATATTTTTATTATTTACAATAAATTCGCTAATAGCTTCTTTATAATCCATTTCTACAACTTTAGAAAGCACTTTTTCTTTTAAAGGAATAGGATAATCATTTATACTTATTCTTTTTTCATTATTATCATAAATATTATCAATGCTTATTTCATCATCGGACACATCTAATATTGCTAAACCATCACACCATTTACCTGTTAAGTTTTCAATAATAACTTCATAAAAAGATTTCTTTTCTTCCATTATTTCTCCCCCTCTATCAATATTACTTTTCATTTAAATTTTACCACATTTTTCATATAAGTTAATTTAAATTTGTAAAATTGTCTAATCTCTTAAAAATCACTTGAAAGCATCTGATTCTTTTCCATACCGATAAGTATCAAAACTTTAAGCTATAATACTTTTGTGATTAAGCTTTATAATTGTTGCGTAACTTCTCTTGCATAAATACCAGTCTGCATCGAATTAGCAATCGTAAAAGTATTGTAATTACGAATATTATAACACCCATAATATTCTAAAATAGCTATGTTTTATCGTATCGAGTAATTAGAACTACGGTGGATATATGGGTGTTAATATCCTCTACATGCTCTCTGAGTTCATTTTAAATGTCTTATGTTCTAATAGTTAAAGCCTCTCTAAGTAGCCATAATTACTTTGTAGATGTTATAACTTTATAGTCAATGCAAATAAAAGCTAGAGAGGTTTTCATTACTCCCTAGCCTTATCTATTTGCCCATATCTTTAACAATTGAAATATCACGACTAAAAAACATATTACTATTATTCTCTCAGTTGCAATACCCTCTAACTCTAGCGCTACCATATTTTCACCTTATGAACTAATTAACTTATGAGTTAATTATACTAAACAATTCATTTAGAGTTAATTTGTTTTATAAACCAAAATAAGTTAATTTTAACGAAATAATAGGACTTTTACAAGAGTTGGTTTGTTATTGTTTGCAGTATACTCTAAACGAACTCCAATATATATCTTTTCTAAACAAAATAAAATCAAGGCTTATTTTTTAACCTTAGTCTGTTTCGAAACAAGTGTACTATAGGGACTTTAAAATTGTTTTCAGAGTAATCCTAAAATATTATTGTTAAAATCATTATCCACGAGAACCACCTATTTCAAATATTATTATGTACAATAATGTAAATATACCTATATAATTACTGCAAGTCATAAAATAAAAGGAGATTTTCAGTTCCCCTTATTTATAAAACTAAGCTGAAGGTATCCATTTTATATCTGGATTTAAAAAACTAGCGAATAATCTATATTTACTCCTATACTTAAAAAGAATTTCTCTGTTTAAATCATTAATTATACTTCCATATCTGTACTGGTATGCATCACTATTAAGAACATTTATAAAATTTTGAATATCTTCAATAATTGAATTATGGAATTGTTCTTTACAATTGTTCAAATAATCAAATATTATAATATTCAACCAATCTAACTCCATTTCAAGTTGTACTGATAAGTTAGCATTTTCACTAATAATCATAGTAAATTCACACTTTATAAACAAACCTAGTGCATAAAAAAGTTCGAAGCCAAGTACATTAAGAAATTTCTCTATTTGCTCGTTATGTATTTCGTATGAACACTTGTAACCATCACCTTGACTTTCCACAATTATAGACTCATTATCGGTATATATTCTGTACTCTTTTGATAAGTGCTCTCTAAGGGTTTCTTTAGCAGCACCACATAATAGTTGAACGTCTGTGTATTCGAACATATAGTTTCTCCTTTTTTATAACTAAATTTTTTCTCTCTTTGATTTTTGTCCTACATTACATATTATACAACCTTTCCTAGGAGAATATTGATTAAGCTGAAATATATCTGAAATAAATGCTTTTCTTTACAAATAAATAGATTGAAACATCAATAAAAAAGAACCCCTATATAATATAGTTGCTCTTTTTATCTATATATATTTTATTTTGCCATTACTATATAATTATAACTTTCTTCCTCATCCTCCTCTAATGTTATTAAATTCTCCTCTACTAAATCATAAATCTGTAAATAATTTCTTAATTCTTTAAAATCATTATCTGTTAAAAATTTAATATCCTTGAACTCCTTCCCATATTCTAAGTAATCATTATATTTAAAATCATCATAGTTATTTCCATTTAATATAAATTCAAACTGAAATTCATGGGCTATTTTTTGTATAAGTTTTTTGAAATAACTATCAAATTTATTTCCCTTACTCCATGTTCCCACATCAACTTTTTTCACAACATTTTTTAATTCTAAAGTTTTCAATGCAAACTTAATTCTATTTTCCCCATCCTTACCATCATTTATTTGTTTCCATAACTTAACTTGTTCTTTACTATTTTCATATATTAGATTTGCTGTTATTGATTTATTATTTTGTAAAAAACACATTATTCTAAAGAACCACTGTCTATTCATATTTTAATAACTCCTTTTAATAATAGTAAGCCGGCTTCTGTTATTAGAATACAATAAGCTTAATGAATTATCAATTTCCATTTAAGCCAGTTCATAAAAATATATCTTTAACAACTTAGAATTGACAACTCCCCTTATTTTTTGATATGTCCCCCTAAATTTTAAAATATGTCCCTTAGAATTTTAAACATGTCACCTTAGATTAGAATACTACTCACTTTTGCTTTATAAAATAAAATCTCTCTTTTTCTCGTGTTTTCTTTTCTTTACATACAATTTCATTTTTCTTCTTTGCCTTTTCGAAATTTTAAGTTACTATACCGAATACGATAAGTGGTTATCTTCAATATAATGTTTTTTCTATTACATAATGCTCTTCTAAAATTATCCATATTTTGTATACTTAATATCTAAAACAAGCTTAAAAATTCCTAACTTTAATATCATATTTTCTTTTTAAATATACTTTCTTAATTTGTTTTGATGCTATATCATCAATTATATTTACAATATCATCAGCAGTTGAATTATAGTATCTATTAAGTTGTTGCAAACTGCTATGCCCTGTAATTCGTTTTAATATTAATGGATTAACACCTTTTCTTACTGCATTAGTTATGAATGTATGGCCAAATAAATGTATTGAAACCTTATTAACCCCTCTTTTTATGTTGTAATTAGATACTATATTTTGTAATGTTGTTCTTGCTACTTGGTCACCATAAATTGATATAAATAGATGATCATCACTACGCCCTTTTCTAACCTTCATGTACTTTTCCAATACTTCTATAACATTTAATGATAATGGTAATTGCCTTGCTTGATTATTCTTGGTTACATTGAAGTGTTATCACCCTTCTATCTAAATCAACATTATTAATAGTTATATTCCTTAATTCTTTTGCCCTTGCCCCCGTTGTAGCTAATAACCATATTATTGCACTATCTCTTAACATAAGAAAATCATTCTTTTTAAGTATAGTAAGCAATGCTTTCGACTCACTCTCCGAATAAATGTCTTTCAACTTTACTTGCTCTTGCACAAATGGTATTTTAAATTCTTCTATTAAGCCTTTAGCCATTCCATGCTTAATAATAGGTTATGTATTTTGAATGTAGCTATTTATCGTTGTGCTATTAATAATTCCTTGTACTTCTTGCATATATAAAATATACTCTTCCAAAACTTCTCTTGTTATTTCTGATGCATCCTCTACATTTATAAAATCACAGAAATATTTATTTTGATAATGATAACTCCTTATTGTTTCTTCAGCTAATCCTCTTACCTTACAATTTCTTATAAATTCCTTGTATAGTTGTTCGTATGAAATTATTTCTGTTATTGTTATGAACTTTTTACCTCCTGTTTTTGCTGCTTTTCTCATTTACTACACCTCCACAAATCAATAAAAAAGTAGCTTAGATGTTACCTTTTTGGGGATAATATCTAAGCCACTAAATTTTTTATCAAATTTTCTATAAGTGCTTAAACGCTTTGCTTAACAGACTTTCCCCCTATTCCCACTCAATTGTAGCTGGTGGCTTTATAATAAATAATAAACGCCTCTTCATAGGTATTATTTTAAAATAAAGAGGAGTATTTTTTATGTTTCTTATCTTTTTAAGTTATAGTAAGCAATATTTTCAATTCATACATTAGATGCATTTAAAATTATTTCATTTTTATAGTTCTTTTGCTCTCTTTCTTATTTACTATATTCTCCAGAGGATTAAATTCATTGAAGTCCCTTTGTAAATCATTAGTGAACATATTAACATAATTTCTTACAACTTCCATATCACTATGACCTAAAATTTTTTGTAATCTAAATATATCTCCACCATTTAAAATCCAATTTTTCGAAAATGTATGTCTAAATCTATGTATTCCAGTAGTTTTTACACCTCTTCTTCTATTATAACTTCTTAAATTCTCACTCAAGGTATTTCTATTCAATTGTTGACCATACGCGTTGCAAAATAAATAATCTTCATTTTCACCTTTTCTAATGCCTATATACTCCTTTAATATTGGTATAATTGTTTTACTTAATGGAATTATTAATGGCTTTCTGTTCTTAGTAGTCTTTATATAAACCATATTGTTTGTGAAATCTATGTCTTCAACCATTATATTAATTAATGAATTTAATCTGCATCCCACAGCTAAAAGGAAATTACATACAACCCAATTCCTGTATTCCACGAAATTACACGTCTTAACATTAGGTTTTTTTAATAATAAATCTAATTCATTTGAGGAATAAGTTTCAATAATCTTTTTATCCATCTTTGGCAAAGATATTTTAAATTCTTTCATGTATCCTTTTTCCATGAAGAAGTATAGAATTGTTTTTAACGCCCTAACATACGTGTTTAAAGTCACGCTGTTTATATTTAGTTCATTCTTGCAAGACAATATAAAATTATCAACTGTATCTTTTGTAATTGAAGAAATAGGTGTTTTAGGTTCAATAAACTTATAAATGTTCAACATATTATTGTCATAAAACTTTATAGTATATTCTCTCAAATTCCTAGATTTACAATTAAATATGAACTCGTCATATCCTTGGTCTAAAGTGGCTTTCTTAGTCATTTCAATCTTTTTCATAGTTAACACTCCTAACACACGTTTTTTCGAAAAAATAACACACGTCTAGCTATTTTTTCATAACTAAACGTGTGTTATCTTGTATCGTGTGTAAGTGACACTATAGGTATTCTGAGCATATTGGCGGAGAGAAGGGGATTTGAACCCCTGATAGAGTTGCCCCTATACACGCTTTCCAGGCGTGCTCCTTCGACCACTCGGACATCTCTCCATATAGTATTTAATGCTTTATTATAATATCATATAATTGTTATCGATTCAACTGAATATTTTATATATAGAAATCCTATCATTTAATATAATAGAATCTATTTATTCATATTCAATATAAACCATCATCCTTCCATTTTCGTAATTAATGCAAATAGTAGGCAGAAATACTTAAAATTTAAGTACTTTTGCCTACTATAAATTACTTCTAATTTAATTAGCTATCATTTCTATAATGAATATAGATAGTAATACCACAAAGTTATCTCTTAAAGTGCTTATATAAACTTATTTATACATATACTCTCTAGTCCATGGTAAATCATTGTTTACTCCTTTATTGAATACAAATTGATGAATACTTATATTTCCGGAGTTAAAAGATGCTGCACAAGCATTTAAATATAATCTCCACATTCTTATAAATGTTTCATCCTTAGTCTTCCTTATCTCTGGCAATGCATTCTCAAAATTCTTTGCCCAATGCTCCAAAGTTCTTCCATAATGAAGTCTTAAGTTTTCTGCATCGATTAAAGTGAACTTTTCATCCGACATACAATTGATTAACTCTCTAACAGCTGGAACATATCCACCTGGAAATATATATTTATCAATCCATGTATTATTTCCTCCAACCTCTGTTGATGTTATGCAGTGGAGTAAAGATACACCTTTATCATTTAATAAGTTATTAACATTTGAAAAATACTCTGCGAGATGATCTTGCCCTACATGTTCTAACATTCCCACACTAACTATTTTATCAAATGTTCTATTTTTTAGTTCCCTGTAATCTACAAGTTCAACTTCAAGAAGATCCTCTAATCCTTCACTTTTTATTCTTTCTTTAGCTTTTGCTAATTGTTCAGAACTTAAAGTTATACCCATCGCTTTTACCTTATATTTTTTTGCTGCAGATATTATCAGTTCACCCCAACCACAACCTATATCAAGTAGTGTTTCTCCTTCTTTTAAGTTTAACTTTTTAAGAATATGCTCTACTTTATTCTTTTGTGCTTGAGTTAATGAATCACTTTTTGATTTGAAGTATCCACATGAATATGTCATAGTATCATCTAACCATAATTTATAAAAATCATTTCCAATATCGTAGTGGAACTCAATATTTTTCTTGCTATTTTTGATACTATTTGTAGCCATCCTTAGTAAATTTGCATATTTGTCACTATTACTCAAAAAACTTTCCTGATTATTATATAAAGATTCTATAACCTTTTGAATACTTCCTTCAATATCTATCTTTTTAGTCATATAAGCTTCACCAAATGTTAATGAAGGATCCTTTATAATATCGGCTTTAGGAATGGGCTCATTAAATATTATTCTAAATTCTGGATTCCCTTCCCCATAAATTTCTGAACTTCCATCCCAAAGTTTTAATTCAAAAGAGTCTGAAAATAAATTTTTAAATAATGTTTTGTAAAATATTTTATCAATAATCACGATAATCATCTCCCTATTTAAAATTAATTATTAAATATAGAACTTTAAACAGAAATATGCAAATTAAATTTATAAATAGATTCTAAACAATATGACTTAATTCCAAGTGTTTTTGTGCCGCAATTGAAGCTGCATTAGAATCATGATCTTTTAAAGCTCTCCATATTTCTTCATGATGATTTTTTACAAGTATCTTATTAATAGTATGAACTTTTGAATTTTCAATATATTTTTCAACCAAAGAAGATATAGAAAACATTATAGTTGAAATTAAGTGATTGCCAGTAGCTTGCGCTATTTTATAATGAAATTTTTTGTCTAATATAGCACAGGCTTCAATATCTGAATTATTATTTAATTCGCCCATTATTTCCTTCAATTCTATAAGTTGTTCATCAGTTATATTTTTAGCAGCGATAGCTGCTGTTTCTGGTTCAATTATTTTTCTAAGCTCAAGAACATCCTCACTTTTGCTTCCTAGAAGTAAGAATACAATAGATAGAGGTTCAAGCAGACTATTTTCAAATTTTTCATTGATAAAATTCCCTTCCCCATGCTTAGATTCTATAAGTCCAAGCATTTGTAAAGATTTTAGTGCTTCTCTAACAGATGCTCTGCTAACCTCAAGCTTCTCGCATAAATCTCTCTCCGATGGTAATTTATCTCCACTCTTTAGTTCTCCTCTTTTAACAATTTCTTTTATTTGCTCTATTACTATTTCATATATTTTTGTACTCTTCACAGGACTTAACATCGATATCATCCTCTCAAAACTTTATATGTTTGCTTTTGATAAGTAGTTAAGTAATTCGTTGTAATTTTTTTCTGCTAACAGTTCTTTATTTTTTGAATTCTCTATTTTATGATTATGTATACTAATATTTTTTCTAAAGCTATCCAATGTGTTCATAATAGCAATTTTAAAAAGAGGAATACTATCAATTATTCTCTTTATTCCATATACATATTCATCATCGCTCAGTTTAAAACATTGAAATAATCCAGAGGTCAACCTCCCATCAGAAAAAATATAAATATATCTATCGCTCATTTCATCAGATAAATTAACTTCTATTTTATGCTTATACAGTCTAAAAACAACATCTCTACTTTTTATAAATACTGGAAATATACTTGAAAAAAGCATCGCCATATTATTATCTTCCTCATCAATTAAACCAGAGAAGTCATTTTCATTAAGTTTCATTATAATTTCATCTGTAAATATGCTATTTTTTATCTCTTTTCCTAACTTTACTTTTAACCTCTGTTCTCTCTCTTCAATTAATAAATTATCAATAGAACTAAACAACTTATTAATTGGACTCTCTCCCTTTTTGTAGTTATTTTTATCTCCATTCAAAGATAATCCCCCCTAACTAATTTAAAAATACTGAAAATAAACTCCATAATACAGGTGCTATCAGTACAGTCACAATCCCAGAAATTGCAATAGTTAAACTACTCATAGCTCCTTCAATTTCACCTATTTCCATAGCTTTTGCTGTCCCAACAGCATGTGATGAGCTTCCCATAGCAATTCCCATTGCTACTTTATCATTTATCCTTAATATTTTATATAGAAATGGTCCAATAATAGAACCCAATATTCCAGTAATTATAATAGCAACAACAGCTACAGAAGGAAGCCCTCCTAACTGTTTAGATAATGCCATTCCTATAGGAGTTGTTATAGATTTAGGAATTAATGATTTTGTAAGCTCGCTTGAAAGATTAAATGCCTTCGAAAGCAGAATTACAGATATCATCCCAGATACAGCTCCAAATAAAATGCCTAATAAAATAGGTAAAGCATTTTCTTTAAACAAAGAAAACTTTTTATATAATGGTAATGCTAATGCAATAGTTGCTGGAGCTAAAAAGAAAGAAATTATTTGTCCCCCGCTATTGTAATCATCATATTTAATATTAAATTTTAATAAAAATGTAATCAGAATTATTATCGCTATAAGTAATGGATTAAATATTGAAAGCTTAAGTTTTTGTTTTATTAAAAGACCTATTTCATAAGCAATAATAGATATTAAAACCCCGAAAACAGGTGAATTTATCATATCATTCATTTTGAAGTCACCCTCCTTAAAAATTTAACAACGTAGGCAGTCACAATCCAAACTACAAATGTAGAAATAACAATTATAGTGGAGAAAGGTATAATCTTACCTTTAATTGCTTGAAAGGATGTCACTAACCCTACCCCTGCTGGAATAAATAAGAATGACATATGAGATATTAGTACCTCACATATATCTTCAATCATCTCAACTTTAACAATTCCAAAATATAACGCTAAGAAAAGAAAAATGAGACCTAAAACTGTCCCTGGTATAGGTAATTTAAAAACTACTTGTACTATTGTTCCTAAAAAATATGATACTAGAATAATCATTAACTGCTTTAAATACTTCAACTAAAAATCACCTCTTGTGTAAAAATCATTGGTATAGTGGTCTGACCAGTTGCTATTACTATATCATATTTATTTTTATATCTCAACTTCATAATATTCTAAAAATGTGATTTTATTCCCCATATTTCCAATTGGCTCTCACTAACTACCTATATCTTTACTAATCTCTTTAAATAAAAAAATCACCTTAAATCTAATACTTTTAAGATTTAAAGTGCACAGTACATTTCCATATTGTAATAAAATTAAAATTTAACGCTATTCTTAACTATATATATTTTTTATAATTTATTTATACTTATTTCTTCTCTGGGAGAAAAACTCCAACATGATATCAGAACATTCTTTATCGTATAACCATTTAGTACTTACAAAAGAATTTAACCATTTATTATCTGTAACATCAATTACTGAACCACAAGCACCCATATCTTTATTAAATGTTCCTATATATACTTTAGATATTCTACTCTGAATTATCGCCCCCGCACACATAGGACAAGGTTCTAATGTAACATACATCTCAGCTCTATTTAATCTCCAATCTCCAATAAATTTCGAAGCTTCTTTAATGGCTAAAATCTCAGCATGAGCAGTACTATCATTTAAGGTTTCTTTTAAATTATGAGCTCTTCCTATTATTTTATCATCCAATACAATTACTGCTCCTACTGGAATCTCCCCTTTTTTCATTGCCATCTTAGCTTCTTCTTTTGCAATTTTTAGAAAATCAACCATCTGTAATGCTCCCATCATGAATTTTCTTGACTAAATATTTTTAATATTATATATGTTCCTTTCTCAATATTCTACCATATAATAAAAATATAAAATCATAAGTTTCATACTCATTATTATCAACTTATATTCAATGATCAAATAAAAATCCAAAAATATAGAAGGGATATATTTAAAATATCTCCCTCCTATATATGAATTCATCTAGCTCGGCTTAATTTAATTCGTTTAGTGTCGGCATTGAAGCTATAGCACCGTAGTTAGTGCATGTTATTGCGCCTACCTTATTTGCAAATGAAACTATCTCTTTCCATCTATCAAAACTTATACTCTCTTTGTCATCAATATCAGATACCTGTCTTAATACAGCTCCAACAAATGCGTCTCCTGCACCAGTGGAATCTACTTGCTTAATTTTTATAGATGGTATTACTTCATTTTTTCCATTAACACTTAAGTATGTGCCCTTAGACCCTAAAGTAACCGTCACAACCTTAACTCCAATTTCATGTAACTTGTTAACAGCGCTTTCTATATCTTTTTCTTTTGTTATTAAATATAATTCTTCATCACTTAGTTTCGTAAAGTTACTGTATTTCAAGAATTTAACACAATCCTCAACAAATAACTCTAACTTGTCTTGAGTGATTAATGCATCGCGGTAATTAGGATCAAATGATACATATATGTTATTAGATTTCGCATATTCTAATAGTTTAAAATATGTCTTTTTTAACTCTCCCTCTAAAAATCCCGTTGCGGACCCGAAATGAATTATATCCGAATTACTTATCTTTGATAAATCTATATTATCAAACGAATATTCCCCATCACTACCTCTTAAGAAGTCAAAGTTACGTTCACCATTTGCATCAATTCCAACTAATGCAATTGTTGTACTTCCTCTTTCTACGGTCATCTCAGTATTTATATTCAAGCTTTTTAGCAACTCAACTAAATGCTTACCAAAAAAATCATTACCTACTTGTCCTAAAAAATAAGCATTACCTTCTAATTTACAAATACTCGCCGCTACATTTGCTGGTGCTCCACCTGCTTTTTTCTCAAATTTCTCTCCATTTTTTAAACCTTTATTATCTACACAAACCATATCAATTAAAAGTTCCCCAATACAAAAAACATTATTATTCATACTTCACACTCCTTAAGTTCCATATATTTAGCTCATTAATTGTAATTTTGCTATCATTTCTTATTTGAAGTTCTAATCCTTCACTCTTAGGGTAATATGTTAATGTTGTTACTTCTAATCCATCTTGATAATATATTTCCATCACAGAATTGTCAATGAATACATTCATTTTTAGTTCTTTCAAAGAATTCAATTTAAATTTTCTTATACCTTTCCCGCCAATATTCATATTACTTCTATCAACTGTACATAGTTGTCTTTTATTATCATATGTTATGGAAATATACTCGTCATTAAATTTAAATTTAACTTCTGTAAATTCAACATTCTCAACTTCTATACTTATCATTATTTCTACTGAACGAGACTCTAAAGCTAAATTGTAGTTATTCAAAGTTAACCCTTTAATATCTATTAACTGAGTTTCTCTTAAATTTCTAATTTCATCAATAGGCTTTTGATAAAGGACATTATTCTTATACTCTAAAACTCTAGGCATAGTTAGTGAATACATCCAACCATGCTCATATGTCGGGTATTCAGAGTCCCTATCTGGCATTCCAATCCATCCAATCATTATATTTTTACCATTATGATTAAATATTTGCGGAGCATAAAAATCAAATCCCATATCTAATTCTTTAAATCTGCTATGATTTTTCAACTCAACACTCTTTATATCTAGCTCACCAATTACATATCCCGACTGATATAAATTTTGATTTTTCAATTCTTCTTTTTCTAAACCTTGTGGTGAAAATATAAATGCGTGTTTATCTTTACTTATCCTTATTATATTAGGGCATTCCCACATGTATCCAAAGTCCTTCATATCGGTTTTTAACTCACCAAGCAAGTTCCATTTAACTGAATCTATAGATTCATAAATTAAAACCCTTCCTTTTAAATCTTCACTTTGAACGCCTAATATCATGTAATAAGTGTCATCTTCTATAAATACGTATGGATCTCTAAAGTGAGCTGTATATCCGTTTGGCTGCTTATCTATAATTACTCCATGTTTCTCTATTATTCCATCTTTATTACAAGTGGCTAAGCACTGATATGACTCTCTTTCGCCATTTGGACCTTTCACGTTTCCTGTGTAGTATAACTTTAACTCATTATCTTTAACCAATCCACAACCTGAATAGCATCCATTTCTATCAAACCAATCTTGTGGTTTTAAACTTATTTGGGGCTTAGTAAAGTTAGTGAAATTGGTTGTTGTTACTAATCCCCAGTGCTTTGTTTTATGCTCACATCCAAATGGATTCCATTGATAGAATATATAAAACTTATTGTCGTAATAACTTAATCCATTTGGGTCATTGATCAAACCAAATGGCATCTCAATGTGAAAGTTGTTTCGCCATATACTCATTTCTTTATTACTGTAATAATTATTTAAATTTTGGTTTATTTCCTGGTATGATTTTGGGTTTGGCATCTTTCCTCTTCTCCTATTAATTTAATTAATCCCACCCACACTTTCTCTTTCTATTAGCTTCAAGGAAGTATCCTTATTCTCTTCTAACTCTTTTCCCTCTATTAAATCTAGGATTCCTTGAGCTGCTTTTATACCAATTAATTCATAATCAAAAGCTACTGTTGTAAGTGTAGGGTATGAAACACTTCCTATATCATATCCTCCAAATCCAGCTACTGAAATTTCTTCTGGAACTTTAATATTATTTTCATGTAAATATCTAAGTACTCCTAAACAAATATTATCAGTTGCACAAACTATTGCTGTCGGCTTATATTCTAATATCTGTCTAGCCTTACTGTATGCATTGGTAAATGAAAAATCAGTTTCAACAAATTGAACATTACAATCTGGATTATCTTTCTTCACAGCATCAATGAATCCATTTTTACGATCCACTCCCACTGCTATATCCCATTCATTTACTCCTAAAAATACTATATTTTTATGTCCCTTAGATTTAAAATAGCTTCCAAGTATTTTTCCTGCTTCATAATCATCTATTTTTATATAATTAGTAAATTCATTTTTTTGCCCTGTAAATATAGTTGGAATACTAAGCCTGCTAATTAATTGAATATGCTTTTTAGTAATAGCCATAGAATTAATGATTATTCCATCAACTCCTTGCTGATAAAGGCTATTGATATTTGCTAGTTCTTTCTCTATATCTAGTTCGCTGATCAAGATAATTCCTTGATAATCATTTTCCATTAATTTTTTATTGATACCAGTTAATACTTTGCCTATTGTAACAGAATCGATTCTAGGAATTACAATTCCAACTAATCTACTTTTTTTAGTCTTTAATCTTTTTGCAAAAAAATTAGTTTCAAATCCGGTCTTTTCGATCGCTTCTTTTATCTTTTTAGCATTTTCTTCGCTCACGTATCCATTATTCAAATATCTAGAAACACTACTCTTTGAAACATTAACCATATTAGCAATATCTTGAATTGTGACTTTTCGATCCATATTATCCTCCATATATGTTTTATATAAATATTATTATATATCATTAATACATATTATTGAAAAGATAACTTATAAACTTATATGGATATTAATATATAAAATATAGCTTTATATAGCTTGATAGATTTAGCAAGCAAAATTATCCCTACTAAATCTATCTATAATTCATCTAAATATTTTTTATTATTCCTATTCTTCTGCCTTAAAGAAGAACAATGTTAAGCAAAAAGCAACTGCTATAGCTACAACGTTAACTAAAATATAACTTCCAAGATTGTTCACATATAATAGCATACCTGGTAATGCTGTAATTCCCATTCCTGTGCCTGCTAGGTGAAGTATTCCTGAAAGCATTCCTCCAACTGCTCCTCCTGCGCATCCAAATATAAACGGCTTTATAAATCTTAAGTTAACACCAAATATTGCTGGTTCAGTAATGCCTAAAAATGCTGGAATTGCTGATGAAATATATAATGAACGCTTCTTTTTATCTTTTGTTTTGAATGCTACTGCTAAAGCTGCCCCACCTTGTGCTACAATACCACAAGTTATCATTGCATTAAATGCATCTTTTCCTGTGCTAGATAGCAATTCAACTTCTAAAGCATTTAATGCATGGTGAACTCCAGTAACAACTATAAGTTGATGTACTCCTCCTACAACTAGTCCACCTAATCCAAATGGAAGCCCCATGAATCCTTTGATTGCTCCAAATATTAATTGTTCAGCATTATGCATAATTGGCCCAACTATTAATAATCCCAATACCATTGAAAATAATAATGTAATAAATGGAGTTACTATTAGATCCAATACATCTGGAACTACTTTCTTAAGTGCCTTTTGAGTTTTAGCTGCAATAATTCCTAATACTAATGCTGGCAATACAGATCCTTGATATCCAACTACAGGAATATTTAATCCTAGTATAGTTAGATTAATTGGAGTTGCTGTTCCCGCTGCCACAGCATAAGCATTTGGTAAACTAGGTGATACAAGCATTAATCCTATTACTATACCTATTACTGGTGTACCTCCAAACTTTTTCATGGTTGACCATGCAACTAATGCTGGTAAAAATGCAAAAGCAGTATCTGTCAATACTTGAGTAAAGAGAATAAAATTCTCATTCATTTGGACTCCTAGATTTGTCAGAAGACCTCTTAGTCCCATAAACAAACCTGTTGCAACTAATACTGGTATTATAGGTACAAATACATCTCCAAAAGTTCTAGATATTTTTTGAATTAATGTCATTTGGCTATAAGCTTCCTCTTTATTATTTCCAGTTACTAAGTCAGAATTTTGTCCAACTATGACATCATAAACTTTATTTACAAATCCTGTTCCAAGAATTATTTGGTATTGCGCTGCCGAGAAAAATTGTCCTTTTACACCATCAATATTTTCAATAGCTTTTTCATTTATTTTTTCCTTATCATTAAGTATAAGTCTTAATCTAGTTGCACAATGTTCTACTGATTTTATATTTTCTTTTCCACCAATATTCTCTAGAATTTCTTTTGCTACTATTTGTTCCTTCATTAATGTCCCCTCCTAATTTAATTAACTTCAAAAACCGTTTTCATGTTAATATGATACCAGTTCCATATATAATGTGTCAATACGTTTTTTACGTAAATAATAAATTATATAGATTTCCTTTCTGCCCCATGTATAATGCATATTTTCTAATATATTATCTATTATGCCTTCCTATTCATATGATTTATATTTTCAAAAACTACAATTCATTTCATATGGTACTGTTCCCACTAGCATTACTAATTTTAAAAATTAAATTTATATATAAAACAATCAGTTCTCAGAAAATAAAAAAGTGTACTCCTTTTTGTAGTTTAAGGAACACACTTATTAACTATACTTTATTTTTAAAATGTAATTTTTTGAACATAAATTATCTTAACTATTTTTTCAAGTTCTTCATTTAAGGCTAATTGTATTATTTTATTGTTGTTTAATTCAAAAGTATAAATCTTTAGTCCATTTATATTAGTATTATAATATGCTGACACCCCGCTCTTAAGAGCATTTTTTCGTTCTGTAATGTATACTTTTTTCACATCATCTCTACTAATCTTTTGAGCAATCTTTCTTCTACTTGCATTATAGACCTTAGTTATTGTTATATCACCATTATATAACTCATACTCATAATCAATATACATAAAGTAACTTCCCACAAAAAATATTAATGCTACTATTATTAGCGCTATTCCGATTATTGGTGATGCAAAAACAATCATTAATCCAACTACTAAAAAAACAATTGAAATTTTTTGAAGTATGTTACTAATTCTCTTAGGCTTATCTGATGGAATAAACTGTTCTAAAACAACTTCCATATTCTCACTCCCCTTTAAACATTTATACCTATAGTAAATATTTTAAATTAATTCATATCGTATAGTAAGTATAAAATTAAAATTTATCTTGATGAAAATCTCATTTCACTTATACTTAATTACTATTATACATATTAAACGAAATAAATTGTATTAGTTCCTTTACTTTTTGTGAAATATTACATAGATTTCATATAAATTTCTATAATCCAACAACCATAAATTCATATGCTTTTACTAATAATAAGATGAATAAAAACAGATGAAAAAATTCATCTGTTCTCTACCACTGAAGCAATCTATCTATCTCATTTTCTTGATCACTATCTATTTTTATAGATTCTTTTTCATCTATAGATATAGCTGCCTCATCAACTTTATCATTACTAACTTTTTTAATAGTTGAAGGTATCATAGTACCTCTCATTTTTTCACCTATTAGTACAGTTATATATGCAGAAAAATCTAAGCCAAGAGATTTGGCTTCTTTAGATGCAAATTCCTTAATATGGGGAGCTAAAGTAATTGTAGTTTTTAACTTTTTACACATTCTTACTCTTACCTATTATGTCATAAGTTTTTACATTAATCATCTGTGCATCATCTAATACTCTGTAGTCTTTTAAATAATTTTTAAGCAATAAGGCTCCCCCACCTATGAAAACAAATCTCGAATATTTTGATTGCTCTGGAAATGCCTGTTTTATAGCATTTATTATTTCTCCTGCTCTCAAACTTAATACATTATCAATATCGTTACTTACATCTACTTCTTTTCCTTCTACAAATATAGCTTTATCTGCAATTATTTGTTCTGCTTTCATACGATTAGAATAGTTCACTCCATATTTGGTTAACTCTTGTAGAAGTACATCATATGTGGGATTTACTCCCAATGGATATGTTCTACCTTCTTTAAATTGGCCATTGCTCATATATGCTATATCTAATGTACCACCACCTATATCTACTACTAGCGTATCCTTTTCTACTAATGATTTATCATATAAAAATAATCCTGCCGACTGAGGAAATACAATTACTTTGGTAATTGTAAAACTTCTATTTTCTCCATTAAGTTTCATAAAGACTCGTCTATTTTCAAGAGCTTTTATCAGAGAATTCTTTTGTTCTGCAAAAAATTGAGCAGGAAGTCCTGTTATAACCCTTACATTGTTATCTATTGTTGAACTCATTGTAGCTGCTATAGCTGTATATAGGCAAATATGAAATATAATATCCTTATCTCTTGAATGTTCTATGCTGGTAAATCCATCATCATTACCAATTAAATATGTTTTATTATTGTACTCAACAGTATATTTAGCGGTCTCTAACTCGTGCATCTTTTCTTTTACTGTCGATGAAAAGGAGCCTTCTATGTTATGTCCAATAAAATTTGTTGTATTGTAGCCTATATCTGCACTGATTCTCATTTTTTAATCCCCCTTTTTTACTTTTACATTCTATTTGAATATCTTTTTATGGCGTTTATACCACTGTTCACCTAAAAATTATTTATCCTTATGAAATGTTTCTCCATTAATATTCCTTTGTATGTAGTTTATATAGCTATCATACTGCTATTACCTTAGGCCATTAAACAGTATTTGTACAATGTATTGCTTGTCTATACTTTATATGCAAGCAGATAAAACTCAAGATCAACTTGCTATTCTTTGGATTCTAAATCCAAATCAATATCTCCATTTATTTCAGATAATTCAGATTTACTAATCGATTTCATCATATTAAATAGCATAAATTCTGTAATAGTCATTCCTTGCTTTCTAGCCATTCTTTTTATAGCTAGCTTCTGTTCTGTTGTAACTCTGAGCATTATGGTAGCATCTTTCATCGTATCCCCCCATTCTACGTAATGTATATAATGTAATTACGATTTATACATTACATACAATATCACACTTGTTTTACATTTTTTGTAAAAATATAGTATAAAAATTATAAAATCTCTCGACTTCTTTCGTATTTTGTTTTTTATATTATATAAACATTATCACTTGCATAAGTCACTCCAGTATATAGACTTGACTCTCTTGCCAGTATATTGATTTATACAAAGGATTATTTAACAACTATAATCTTAGAGAGTAAAAAATAATCTAGAGCATATATTCGCATATTATACTCTAGATTATTTAAATCAACCTTCATAATTTATCATTTTAATTTATTATATCTTTAACAAACTAGTTGTACTCTAGTAGGATTATCTCATTTGCCTTCATATCCAAATCAATATGAATATCCACAATTTTATGATTATTAAGTTCTGATATTACTAGCATAGTAATATCGTCTAAGCCCTTTTCCTTAATAAATTTTCTGTCAAAGCTTAAAAGAAGATCACCTTTTTTTACCGCTTTTCCTTCTTCACAATATAGTTCAAAACCTTCTCCGTTTAGAGCTACAGTATCAATTCCCACGTGAATTAGAAATTCTACTCCATCTTTGGTCCTTATTCCAACAGCATGCTTACTTTCCTTCATAACTGCCGCTATCGTTCCATCACAAGGTGAATATATTTTTCCTTCACTTGGTTTAATCGCAACTCCTTCCCCCATCATTTTTTGTGAGAACACTTCATCATTAACCTCACTTAGGTCAACACTTACACCATTAGCAAAAGCATAAAATACTTTATTCTTATTTTTATTAAACAAATTCTTAAACATACATACTCCTACTTTAATTCCGGCCAATAGCCCTTATTAGCTTCAATAAGATCATCTAGTAATAATTTAGCAACTCTAGCACTTGGTACAGTCTTAGATAAAGTAAGTGCCTGCCATAATTTCAAATAGCTATTTTCAATCCATGCCTCAACAACTAATTTTTCTACTGATACTTGTTGCTCCATTAATCCCTTTTGGAATTGTGGAATTTCTCCTTGTGCTAAAGGTTCTGGTCCATCACTTCCAACAATACATGGAACTTCCACCATAGCTGTAGAATCAAAATTAGAAATAGCACCTTTATTTTCTACAATGCATAACATTCTTTCGTGAGTGTTATAGGCAATCGCTCTAGCTAAATCTACGATAAAGGTAGCATGAGCATCAATATGGAATTCTTCGCCTTTTGCTGTTCCTGCCTTTGTAATAGCACGCGCTGCATTAAATACATCTTTTTCTCTTCCGTCCATTACTTCGTTTGCCCTAGAATATTCTGCATTAGAATGCTCTACAACATAATCTGGATATAGATAATATTTTAAATAAGTATTAGGTAAAAATCTTGGATCTACTGCTAATAAATCCTTTGCTTTTTTATGAGTTTCCTGCCAGCTTGGATCAGTATGTTGTGTCTCTACTTCTTTTACTGTCAAATATCCATTTTCTGCAACATAGGCTTTAATTCTATCTGTTAGATCATTCCCTTGTTTATCCTTAATGCTAGTCCACCATCCAAAGTGATTTAATCCAAAGTACTTAACTTCTAAATCACTTGGTTCTAGGTCCACAATACCAGCCATACGACGAAGTGTTCCAACCGGCATGTCACAAATGTTTAATACCTTCGAATTTGATTTTAATCTGCGGCAGGCTTCAGCAACAATTGATGCTGGGTTAGAGTAATTCAACATCCAACAGTCTGGTGAATATTTTTCCATCAAATCTATTAACTCTAGCATACCTCCTATACTTCTCATTCCATAAGCAATTCCTCCTGGTCCACAAGTTTCTTGACCAAGCACTCCATATTTTAAAGGAATCTTTTCATCCTTCTCACGCATTTCATATTTTCCAACACGTATATGGGCCATACAGAAATCAACATCCGTAAACGCTTCCTTTGGATCTGTTGTATAAGAAAATTCGATATCTGGTGCATTTTCTTTTAATACAATTTCTAAAGCTTCACCAATGACACTTTGACGCTCAGCATCATTATCATATAATTTTAATTTTCTAATTGGAAAACGGTGTAGATTATCTAATAGCATCATAACTATTCCTGGAGTGAATGTACTTCCGCCTCCTGCAATAACAATAGAATGTTTTTTCATATATATTACCTCTTTCCTTTAATTTATATTATTCTTCAAATACTTCTACGATTTATATTATTATTCTCCTACAATTCCTAATGCTTCATCCACTATAGATCTTATTCTAGTTACATGTAACCCATAAATTACTTGAACATTTTCTCCTTTTTTAACTACTCCTGTAGCTCCTGTTCCCTTTAATGTAGCTTCATCAACTTTTGATGTGTCATCAAGGATTAATCTTAGTCTTGTGAAACAGTTATCTACTTTTTTAATATTTTCTTTTCCTCCTAGGGCCTCTATTATTACAAGTGCTTCATTTCCTGATGTTGATTCTTTATCTCCAGACCCTTGGCCTCCTGTTACTTTATCCTTATAATCTTGCTTAGTATAAAGTTTAACTTCTTCATTACTGTCTTCTCTTCCAGTAGTCTTTAAGTTAAGCTTAACTATTAGAAATCTAAATATTACATAGTAAACTGCGAATTGCACTACACCTACTAAAATAAACATTGGCCAACCTGTTTTCTCTATACCTAATGGTAAATTATAAAGTAAGAAATCTATAAATCCATTAGGTGCTATAGCCCTTACGTTTAATATATTTAAAGCTACCATTCCAAGACCGCTTAAAACTGCATGTACTCCAAATAATATTGGTGCTGTAAATAAGAATGAAAATTCTATAGGTTCTGTAACACCTGCTATTATTGAGGTTACTGCTGCTGGTATAAGAATCGCTCTAGCCTTCTTTTTCTTATCAGCATCAGCTGTGTGATAAAGTGCTAAACACGCTCCTACTAATCCAAACATCTTTGATAATCCTCTAGCATCCCATATAACTGTGCTAGATAAAACTTTAATTGAAGGATCTGCAATTTGTGCAAAATAAATGTTTCTTGCTCCTTCTATCGCCTTTCCCCCTATAGTCTCTATTCCTCCAAGCTGACTATATAAGAATGGAGTATATACCAAATGATGCAATCCTGTTGGAATTAAAAGTCTTTCTAGCATTCCATACATAAATACTCCAAAGTTACCACTCTTTTGTATGTAATACCCTAAACTTGATATTCCCCACTGTACTGATGGCCAAACATAAGAAAGTATTACAGCTAATACAACAACTACTGGAATTAATATTAAGAATACTAATCTTGAACCTCCATATATTTGAAATGCTCCATTAAATTCTTTCCTGCAATATTTATTATGAAAATACGCTACCACTATACCTAAAATTATTCCTAAAAAAACTCCCATATCCAAAACTTGAGTCCCAAGCACAATCGCCTGACCAGAACCTCTTAAATTATCTGGATTTACTAACTTCCCTGATAAACTCAAGAAAATATTCATCGCATTATTAAATATTAAATAAACTAATACTGATGTGAAACCTGATTCTGCTTTTTTCTCTTTTGCAAGTCCTACAGCTAAACCAACACAGAATATTATTCCAAGGTTTGATAGTATAGGAACCAAGGATCCTGATAATATTTTCCCAAATCCAAATATTACACTATTTTTTAAGAACGGTGCATATTCTGCTAATTTGGTATTTGTGAGAATATTTCCAAAAGCTATTAATATACCTACAATCGGAAGTATTAATACTGGAATAAACATAGCCTTCGAAAATCTTTGCATAGCATTCATAATTTTATCCTTCATATATTCCACCTCTTATCAAATTATTGTGTCATCCATAGGCTCATTATATATACGTTTTCATTGAATTGAAATAGATTTCAAGCATTAAGAAACCTGTTAGCTTAAAAGATAACAGGTTTCTTAATTTGACTATTTATTTTCTTTTCTTGTTTCTTGATAATATCTGTAAATTAAGTATTCCATAAACATAAGCATATTTGCAAAAAACGAGTTAGCCAGCACATTACTGTCATCCAATTTATGCATATCAAATATTTTAAATGAAATATCCGAAAGAGCTGAAATACTGTTTTCTACTTCCTTTGTGAAGGAAATTACTACTTTATTTTTCTTCTTCGCCACTTGAACCTTATCTAGCACTTCTTTAGTCTCTCCGGATTTTGATATTACTATTAGCGTTTCCATATCTTCTAAATTATTTTCAAAGCTGCCCTTAGAATCTATCAATATGCTCTTTATCCCTACCCCAAGCAGCTTTTTGTTAAAGTATTCTCCAGTAATTTCGGAGTAGCCTCTTGCATAAATAAAAATATACTTTTTGGTTCCACTTGCTAATATCTCTATAAATTTTTTTACATTTTCCTCATCTATATATTTAGACAAAAACTTAATATCAGTACCTATTAATGCTTCTGACTCTTCTATAATTCCCTTGCTACCACCATCTATTAATGGTGTTATATTATAAATCATATCAATAAATCCTGTAAAACCTAATTTTTTTGAAAGTCTCATAATAGTTGATGTCGATGTATAGTTTTCAGCAGCAAGCCCTCTAACGCCAAGATCCATTACACTATCAATATTATTGATTATATATTCTAATACTTGTTCTTCTATAGGTGTGATTTTTTTATTATTAACAATTTTGCTTAGATCAACTTTCATTTTTAATCATCCTCTAATTATTATACGATTTCAATAGTTGCAATAACATTATTGTAATACATTACTATCTTACTATTCAATCTTAGCACACTATTATATATGTTGTCATAACTACTTTCTTGCTCCTATATTCCATTCAAATACTTTCATATGGGAATTGTAATACAATCTACTTATAAATTGCCTATCTAAATTTAATACTTATTTTAGTATTCTTTTTTATGTTATTAGTATTGTTCTTATACCTCAATTACCTTATAAAAAGCCTAAATTTCCTTAATCTTATCTAGAAAATATATACTGTATTGCTTGTCTATACAATATACACAACATTTAATTTATAAAAATTTTATTTTGCCTACTTAAAATATAAATGCTTAATCTATATGTAATTATAGCTATAGAAACATACTACTCGAAGCTTATTTGTATTTTAGTATCCAAATATTAAAAACATATTATTGACTTATATGAACGCTGGATATTCCTCACTGCGAAATTAGTTTATTTATATAATCCAAATCTAAAGTATTTTCAATAATTCTATATTCTTTATTAGAATTATTAATATTATTAGCAATACTGATATATTCCTTGCCTTGTATAGTAACTTCAGCAGATATACTATTTTTATCGTAAATATATATATGATAAGAACCTTTTGCCCTATTTGATATGCTACCATAATGTTGAATTAGTTTTATTTTAGATAAATTAAATAAAATATCGTTTATCTCAATCTTATCTTTAATTGTCTTATCTTCACCTCCAGATGTACTTCTAATCTCAATTTCCTCTATATTTTCCTTGTTATAATTACTAAATAAAAAATTATTTAAAGTTCCTTTTCTAGGATATAAATAATATGATGCGCAAACTATTAGCACAGTAATTAAAAATATAGATACGCTTAGTTTTTTTCTCATGATAATTCTCCTACATAAGTAAAGAAATACTTAAAGTTCTTATTACTCTAAGTATTTCTTTTACTTATTATCTTATATTTATTGTAATGGCTTTATCATAATTGCTAATAGTAGGAAATTTTCTAGGATATGCTGTATCAGGGTTGTTAAAAGAAGTTCTTGGGATTATCGTTACACTTCTCATATCAGTTGTGTCAACAAAATAATTTAACATTATACTTTTATCAGATCCATGACCATCTGATTCCTTAATCTTATTTCCTTTATCATCCGTAAGTTCCCATGATGCCATATCTGTAGTATCACTAAAACTATCGATATCACTGCCTCCTGTAAATTCAATTCTGTATGGGAATATTTTTATATTGTGCACATATAGTTCATGGCCATCTATTACTAGAGTTTGATTAATATCCTTGGTTAAAATTGGCTTGTCTATTTGAGATGCGCCAATTGCAAAATTGAATTTCCAATTCCCTGTTACATACGAGTCAATATTGGCTGTACTAGTTACCCCTATCTTATCATAATCGATTAAAATATTTAAATTTTGACTTGTATCTATATTGTCTAAGTAAATATGTGTCACTATATCACAAGTTCCATCATCGTTATGGATGTAATCGTACTTAAATTCATTTGTTTCATTATTTATTATCTTTCCATTAATAGATATACTTGGTTTTAACTCTTGTGCATAATCACCTCTTTCTTTACTATCCAAATGTGTTGTAAAAGTAAGCATATGAGTATCTGCATAACAGTCAGATAGAGTAACCTTAATTTCCTTATCTTCAACAGTTTTTCCAATCACTATTTTAGATTTTTCAGGTATTGAATAATTTTCTTTTTCTGAAACAGAATTTCCGCTAGCATCTTGAATTACGGACGTATTATTAACTACTGCAGCACTAGAATATTGGCAATTACCTGCAGTAATTACTGAAATAAGTGCAATTGCTCCAATAAGTAAACTTTTAGATTTTTTATTGCGAAAACCTACTTTTATTTTTTTCATTATCTTATTCCTCCCACATAATTTTTCATTTTTTTGATATCACTGCAAGTCCACTTTTAATAATAATTAAAAGTAATCTTTTGTTATCATTCGTTTTCTATGGACAGCCTCCTTTCCCATTGTAAATAATATTAAATTATACACTCAATTTCTATTTCATACAAATAATTACATATATTGAAATAGCTTGTTGATAGATTTGAGAAAAAAACACTATCTCTTATCTCTTGATTCCTCATCTCTTTTACATTTCTGAATCCAAATTCTTTGATATAGGATGATAATGCTTTGTAAGCATTTGATATCAAATATTAGCACACATAGTACATTAAATTCAGAAAAACTCTTATTGTGCATTACATTTTTTTCTTTTGTAAATTCCCATAAAACTTTTTGTCCCCATTTTGTCCCTTATTCTATAAGCAAAAACGGCCTAACCATTATGGTTAAGCCGTTCCTTCATTTAACTTGGTACTCCCAGCGGGAATCGAACCCACATCTATCCCTTAGGAGGGGATTGTTCTATCCATTTAACTATAGGAGCATAATACTTAAATATTCTTTTTTGTTTAATTTGTACTTATAAATTTTATTACAATTATTTGTCATTGTCAAATTAATAATTTATTTTTACATAAAAAAATAAATTATATTAGATATTAAATGTCTGATTACTAACCTTTCAAAAAATAAATTTTTCCATAAATACTTGATAAAATGTAAATACTGTAACTTATCCTTCTTCTAGCTCCATATAAACTAATAAACAAAAAACCTGAATATACTAAGCTAAAACTGTAAAAATAAAGCTTAAATACCCTCTATATGTATTTAAGCTTCATAGTTTTAAATTGTTTTAACTTTAAATTTTTTATTAACTCTAACTCTAAATATATCTACAATTTTAGTTATCAGAGGACTGGATGCTATTATTACTGCTAGCGATATGAGCCAATGACTTAATTGTATTTTAGTTAAGCTAAATATATATCTTCCTATTGGTGTTAAGAACCCCAACACTATTATCCCAAACATAGATAAACACATTACCGTTTTAAACTTAGTTAACGGTCTTGCGACTCTAAGCAATACCACCATACTAATTCCAGAAAACATTAGTACTGCTAAAGTTCTACTGTAATCCATTGGGAGATTCATTTGCATTGATATAATAAATGTTATAAGTATAAATATAGCAAGTAATATCCCGTTAGGAATACTAACAGTTAATATTCTTGTTAAAAATCCCTTTTTAACTCCACCCGTGCTAGGCAATAACGCCAAAAAGAATGATGGAATTCCTATAGCACAACTTCCCACTAATGACAACTGTATTGGAAGTATTGGATACTCTATAAATAATATTGAACATACAAATGATAGAATTATGCAAAATACAGTTTTGGATAAAAATAATTCTGATACTCTCTCCAAATTATTAATTTGCTTTCTTCCCTCTTCAAGAACTTTAGGAAGTGCAGTGAAATCAGATTTCATTAATACTAATTGCGCTACAGCTTTTGTTGCATCGGAACCATTTGCCATTGCAATGCCACAATCAGAAGATTTTAAAGCAAGTACATCATTCACTCCATCACCTGTCATTGCAACAGTATGCCCCATTTCCTGAAGAGCCAAAACGATTCTTTTCTTTTGATGTGGAGTAACTCTTCCAAAAACAGTTATTTCCTGAATCAAAGCCTTCAATTTTTCATTATCCTCTGGCAACTCTCTTGCATCCACATATTTTTCCCAGCCACTTAAGCCTGCTCTTCTTGCAACCTCTGAAACAGTAATAGGGCTATCTCCAGAAATAATTTTCACCCCTACGCCTTGACTATCAAAGTACTTTAATACATCAGGTGCTGCTTCTCTTATGATATCCTCAATTAGCACTAGTGCTACACTTTCTACCTTACCTTCTAATTTTTCATTCAAATTGTTATGAAGATTTGCTAGTAATAAAACTCTTTTTCCTTTTCTAGCTTCTTCTTTAACTATTTCTTCTATTAACTGGTATTCCTTACCCAATATTATTTCTGGTGCGCCAAGTACCCATGTCCCAAGCTTTTCAAAAGTAGCTCCGCTCCATTTTCTTTTAGATGAGAATGCAATCTTGTCTAAAACTTTGATTTCCTTATCATATTCCTTATATTTTTCTAATATAGCTTTCTGAGTTGGATTATTGCTTGGCAAATTATTTATTAATGCCGCTAATACATGATCTATCTCTTCAGAACTTTTAGAACCAATATTCTTCACTTCTGACAATCTTAACTCTCCTTGAGTCAAAGTTCCTGTCTTATCTAAACAAAGTACATCAACTCTTGCTAATACTTCTGTAGCACTTAGTTCTTGAACTAAAGTATCATATTTAGATAGCTTTATAATTGACACTATAAACGTAGCACTAGTTAATAGTACTAGTCCCTCTGGTATCATTCCTACAATTCCTGATACTGCTCCTATTAATGCATCCTGCCACGTATTCCCTGGTATTCTTAGTTGCGTTATTATTAATAATGCAGATAAAGGAGGTACAATCCATATTATTACTCTAAAAATTTTATCTATTGCTGCTTGTAGCTCTGAATTTATTATTTTAAATTGTTTAGCTTCCTCAGCAAGAGTAGATGAATATGTTTCTTTACCTACTTTTGTAACAATCGCATATCCCTCTCCAGATACCACGAAACTTCCAGATAACAATGTCTCTTTGTAATTTTTAGATATTGCATCGGCTTCTCCTGTTAACATAGACTCATCTATTTCTAATCCGTTACTATGCAAAACTTCTCCATCCGCTAATACCTGCATGCCGGTTTCTAGATAAATCACATCATCCAATACAATTTCTTCTATTGCAATCTCCTTTATTTCACCATCTCTAAGAACTTTTGCATGCGCAGAACTTATGACTGATAACTTTTCTAATGTGCGCTTAGCTTTAATTTCTTGAATCACTCCAATTAATGTATTTACTATTATAACGCCTACAAATATAGCATTCTTAGGTGATCCTGCTAGAATAATTATTGCTGCAAGCACAAAGTTTATTGCATTAAACCTTGTAAACAAATTAGCTCTTATTATTTGAGGCATAGTTCTTGATGGCGTTTTCGGAATGTGATTCACTTTTCCTTCTTTAATTCTCTGCTTAACTTCTTCAGATGTTAAACCAATTATAGCTTCAGCATCTTTCTCCTTCATATTCAACGTATTATTATTTAAATTCATCAAATTTCTCCTGCCTATGTAAATTATTTGCTATACTATTTCATAGAATTATCATTGTCTTATATATTATACATTTTTTAATATTATTTTACCCTAATTATTTACTTAATTTTAAATTAATTTTATTGAATTTTTAATAGGTATGTAATCTATTTAGTCTTTCAATATGTTAATTTTTATACTATACTGATTAGTGTAAAAATTAATATATTAAGGGTGTGTAATTTTTAATGTTAAGAACTATCTATTTTTATCTCGGATTAATAATAAGTCTTATATTTTCATCTATTTATAGAATTAGGATAAAAATCTTAACTAATAAAGGAGATATTGAAGGAAGAAAATGGTTCATTCATAAAGTAAGCCATTCTTGGGCAAAATTTATAATGAAAATATCGGGTGCAAAAATTAATGTTGTCGGTTTGGATAATCTTCCAAAAGATCAAACTGTATTATTTGTATCTAATCACCAAAGTAACTTTGATATTCCGTTGCTTCTAAGCTGCATTGACATTCCAAAAGGATTTATTGCAAAAAAGGAACTTGAAAAGCTACCTCTTATTAGTACTTGGATGAAATATATAAATTGCATTTTTATGGATAGAGATAACTTAAGAAAATCTGCTGAATCAATAGTTGAAGGTGTTAATTTATTAAAGTCTGGTTATTCAATGGTAATATTTCCAGAGGGTACTAGAAGCAAAGGTAAATCTGTGGACGAGTTTAAAAGTGGAAGCTTCAAATTAGCTACAAAATCCAAATGTCCTATAGTTCCACTGACTATAAATGGAACATATAAACTTATGGAGGAAAATAATAACGCAATAAAAAGTGCTGATATAGAATTAGTAATACATCCTTTAATAGATGTTGCTACCCTAAATAAAGACGAGCTAGAAAAGCTGCCTGAAACCGTTCATTCTATCATATCTAGTGCTTGCAAGCTACACTAATATAAAAAAGCAAGTTGCCTTAAATTAGGCAGCTTATTTTTATACATTAATTTAAGTATATTTTATACTAAATGCTGCTAATAATATATTTAGATTATAATATCTTTTGACATGAATTTATCTATTGTGTTATAATGAATTCATTTGACTTATATATAAAACTTTAATATAAGTTATCGAAACAAAAATAACTAATTTTGAAACAAAGAAACGAGGATATTTAATGAATGATAATCAATTTGCTACATTAGGTCTTAAAGAGAGTATTGTTAAGGCAATATCAGACCTTGGTTTTACAAAACCATCTCAAATACAAGAACAAAGTATCCCTGTAACACTTAGTGGCGCTGATTTAATAGGGCAGGCACAAACTGGTACCGGAAAAACTGCAGCTTACAGCTTACCAATTATCACCAAGATGAGTGATAATAAGGGAATCAAATCTCTTATTTTAGCACCAACAAGAGAACTTGCTGTTCAAGTTAATGAGGAGATACAAAGACTTTCTAAATATGAGAAAATTGGAACTCTAGCTGTTTATGGTGGAGATTCAATCGAAAGACAAATCAGAGCACTAAGAAAAGGCGATGTCGATATTGTCGTTGGAACGCCTGGTAGAATATTAGATCTTGTAAAAAGAAAATGCCTTCATTTAGAAAGTATAGAATTTCTAGTACTAGATGAAGCTGACGAAATGCTTAACATGGGATTCATCGATGATATTCAAGAAATTCTTAGTCATACACCATCTGAAAGACAAACTTTATTGTTTTCAGCAACAATGCCTGATCCAATAGCAAAGTTGGCTAAAAAGTATATGAAACCAGATGCTAAACTTGTTAGTATTAAGAGGAGTTCATTAACTGTATCTAAAATTGAGCAAAGTTATTTTATGATTAATAATAAGCATAGATTAGAAGCTCTTTGTAGATTACTTGATCTAGATAATCCTAGTTCGGCTATAATATTCTGTAGAACTAAAAGAGGTGTTGACGAGCTTGTACAAGAACTACAATCAAAAGGTTATATGGTTGAAGGTATGCATGGAGATATGACACAAGCTCACAGATTAACTACTTTAAATAAATTTAAAGAAGGTACACTAAATCTATTAATAGCTACTGATGTTGCTGCTAGAGGTATAGATGTGGAAGGTGTAACTCATGTATTTAACTATGATTTACCTCAAGATGTAGAATCATACGTTCACAGAATTGGTAGAACTGGTAGAGCAAATAAAAGCGGTACAGCTTATTCTTTAGTAACTCCAAAGGATTTTTCAATGCTTAAACAAATTCAAAATGTTACTAAAAGTTCAATCACACAAAAGCCAGTTCCAACTGCAGAAGAAATTAATAATAAAAAATTTAAGGACATGATGTCAGAGGTTGAGAGTACTATTAAAGCTGGTGAGCTTACTAAGTTTATACCAAGTGCAATAGAATTGACTGAATCTTATGATGCAGTATCAGTTATTTCAGCCCTAATGAAAATGAAGTTTGAAAATGAAATTGTATTTGATTACAGTTCAAACAAATTAGAAGCGCCTAAAAAAGAAGATGTTCGTTTATTTTTCTCTGTCGGCAAAAGAGACGGTTTAACTCCAAAAGTATTAATTAATTATATTAAAGATATGACAAGAGTTAATGCTTCAGCAATTGGTCAAATAGATCTTATGGAGAACTTCTCATTTGTAACTGTTGATGAGTCTATATCTTCTAAAATATTAAAAAATTGTCCTGGTGGAAAAATTAATAAGAAGAAGGTTAATGTTGAGGTTGCTAATAAGCGTAAGAGATAATAAAACTTTTTATTCTTAATACTCTTACTTAAGGGAAGATTTAAATTTAGGTATAATGCCTAGAGCTTATCCTCCCTTTTTTGCTTTTATTATAAAAATAACTACTCTAAAAATAGCATTAAAACATTTCATGCTATTCCTTATACATCACTGTATATCCGCATCATCTTGATAAGAATCCACATCTATTATATTCGATGTATTTTCTAACGAATACTTTTTCTGCATTATTATACTAAGAACTCCATTATCAATACTTTTAAGTATCTGATTTGTGTCTATATCCTCAATATCATTAAATCTTTTATTATAAGCATTCTTAACAAGAGCAGTATTAGAAAATATCCCAAATCCACTTTTTTTAATTTCTAATCTATTTAGGTTTATATCTAATATTCCTGGATCATATCTTATGCTTAATTCTCTAAGATCAATACCTTTTAGATCTATAGTTAGATGATACATATCATCATACCGATTAAGTTTTATAAAATTATTATATTCTTCTCTATTTCCTTCATTAGAAGAAATATTTTCATTATTTTTAGCAAATTCATTTATATCAAAGTTACCTAAAAATGAATGCATAATTCCACTTATCTTTTCTATATTGTTTGGATTAAAAACATTATCAAATCCAAAAGTAAAAATTTTAAACATATCTTCCTCCCAATATATTTCTTAACACTTATATAATATTTATAAACTTCCAATTTGTTTAAATCATTTATCTTAATTTTAGTTGTATTTTTAAACTTTAATTAGTGTATCAATTCCTAAATATTACTTAATTTTTTCAAGTGTATAATCTCATTACTTTTTAATACTGTTCTAATCCAATATATTTCTTTTTTTAAATATGCATCAATACACTATTGAATAAATTCATATAAGATATTACAATATTTATTATATACAGGAGGATACTATAATGAAGCGTATTGATAAGATTTATAACTATATTTTAAAAAATTCTAAGAACTTTAATAAAGATAAATTTTTAGATCAAAAGGGGTTTAGCGCCCAAGAAATTGGCGAAAAATTAGATATACTAAGAAATAATGTTTCAAAAGAACTTAATATTCTCTGTAGAGAGAAGAAAATTATTAAAATGAAAAATAGGCCAGTTATGTATTTTGATAGGAGTTGCCTTGAAAATATACTATCTATAAAGCTACCTGAAGATTTAGATGAAATATTAGATATTAATATATTACTTTCTTCTCCTTCAAATGCATTTATTGAGAATAAGTCACCTTTTAACTATCTAATTGGCGCTAATACAAGTTTAAAAAATCAAATTGAACAAGCTAAAGCTGCATTGATGTACCCACCAAACGGATTACATACATTAATAATTGGTGGTACAGGCGTTGGTAAAAGTTTATTTGCTAACATAATGTATGAATACTCTAAATATATAAAAAGGCTCTCAAAAGATGCTCCTTTCGTTGTTTTTAATTGTGCTGATTATGCTAATAATCCACAACTTCTTCTATCATGTATTTTTGGACACATCAAAGGTTCCTTTATAGGTGCTGATAAAGAGATAGATGGTATTGTTTCAAAAGCCGATGGAGGCATTTTACTCCTTGATGAAATACATAGATTGCCACATGAAGCTCAAGAGATGGTATTTCACTTCATGGATACAGGAACTTACAATAAACTTGGTGAAACAGGTAACACCCGAAGAGCTAGTATACTATTAATAGGTTCGACAACGGAAGATCCTAATTCCACTTTACTTAATACTTTCACAAGAAAAATTCCAATAACTATAACTATTCCAAGTTTTGATGAAAGACCAATTGATGATCAAATTGAGTTAATACACTATTTGTTATCAAATGAAGCCCAAAGAGTTAACAAAACTATTAAGATTTCAGCTGAAGCTATTGAAGCTTTAATAAGAAGTACATCTTACGGAAATGTTGGACAGCTTAAATTGAATATCCAATCAGCGTGTGCAAAAGGATTTTTAAACTGTATCAATACAGATGAATGTATTGATATAAATTTAAACTTATTCCCATCTAATATAAAAAACAAAATTTTAACTTTTAGTGATAAAGGAAGGGTTAATGTAACAGAATGGAATATAATTCCTAACACAATTACAATTCAACCTGATGGTGATAAAACTTTCTTAGAAACTGATGATTATGAACCACCTTTTAATATTTATAACATTATTGAGGATAAAACTTCTGCTCTTCATGAAGAAGGTATGAGTGATGATTATATAAAAGATTTTATAACTACTGATATCAATATTCATTTAAAGCAATTCTATTCTAGGCTTAAAAACGATGCACATTGTCGTGAAGTCTTATTAAAAATTGTTAATAAGGATATTGTTGAATTTGTTGAAGAGATCAAAGCTCTGGCAGAATTCAGATTAAATAGAAAATTAAATGAAAGATTTATTTATGCAACAAGTCTACATTTTAGCGCTCTGTTTAATAGAATTAAGAAAAAAAATGATTCCTTTTCATCACATATTGATCTACAGTTATCTGTTAACAATAAAGAATATGATGTTGCAGTTGAAATTCATCAGTTGACCCAAAAACGTTATAATATAACTCTTCCTCCAATTGAGGTTGATTATCTAGCATTGCTTTTGGCTTCAATACAAGAATCCTCCCACCAAGAAAGGGTTGGGGTAGTAGTTGCTTCTCATGGCTCGAGTGCAGCAACAAGTATGGTTGCTGTTGCTAGAAAGCTCTTTGATGTTGATAATATTTTAGCTGTAGATATACCTCTTGAAATGATGCCTTCTGATATGTTACAAGTTATTACTGAAAAAGTTAAAATAGCCGATGAAGGCAAAGGAGTATTGCTTTTAGTAGATATGGGATCATTAAATAGCTTGAGTGATGTTATAAATGAACGTACTAGCATTAATACTAAAAGTTTAGATATGGTATCAACACAATTAGTTCTAGAGGCTGTTAGAACATGTTCCCTCTGCAATACAGATTTAAACTCTGTTTATTCTTATCTAGTTAATGATTTTAAAGGATATGCAAATAATGTTATTACCGAATACTAAACTTTAGTAAATTCTGAATTTAGTATCAAAATAAGCTTGTAAATACTGGAATATATATTATTCCTAAAAAAGTGTATCAAAATATTCATACAGTGTATTGCCTTTGTAAAATTTCAATTTATTAAATATAATCAAACTGTATCCTTAATAGTATTCAATGTTATCTGACACACTAATGAGGATGTTAATTACTATATATTAGTATCCAAATAGTAATTAAAAGATGGTAAAGTAGTGATTTCATTAATTATAGACATTTATAAAAATTTCTCAAAAAAGCTTATCAAATCAGCAGAAATGATTTTCGCTACTCAAAAATGTAGACATAGTTATATTTAAATCAGGTGAGGATATAGGCAATCTAGTTGGAACATATATTAACATAATTTTCACCTTCAGGTGTTCAATCTCACATAGTTGATTAGAATTAAAAAAAATGTAGTTAATCTACATTTTTTTTAACAAATTTAATCACTTACATTCAGATGATTATTTATTTTTTCTTTTGAAATCAGTTATTTTTTCTTTAAACTTTCTTACTTCCTCTTTTGTTTTATTTATTTCTATATGATCTAAATTACCTCTACCTAACCTATCTGATAGGGAAACTAAGAAAATCTCATTTATATCTACATCTCTTAGCATGTCTCCTATATTTTGAAATTTCATATCTTTAGTTACAAATAAACTTTGCATATGCCATCTTACAAGCCCTCTTACTTCATCTATAAAGTTTTCTTCCATATTAAAATATGTAAGAAATTCTCTAGCCATTTCAGCTCCTACACTGTCGTGGTTATAAGATGTTAGTCTTCCTTTTCTTAATTTAGTAGTAGGTTTTTTACCTATATCATGCAATAGAAGTGCCCACATAAATACTCTTTTATCTCTGCTTCTTTCTCTATTTAATGCTCCTTGATCAATAACCATCATTGTATGTATAAAGACGTTCCCTTCCGGATGAAATTTAGGATTCTGATCAACATCTCGTAAGTCACTTATCATTGAAAATGGATAATTATCAAGATTATGATTTTTTAGTGCATTCTCTAAGTAAATAGATGGCTTATCATCGCTAATTAAATGCTCCTCAATATTTAAAAAAATTTCTTTTTCATTCATAATATACTCCTATTAGACATTTTCTACTGAACCAATATACTTTATTTTAATTCAACAATATTAGTATATCTAATATCAAAATTATTAAACTCAAAAGTTTTTAAAAAGCCACTTTCAATATTAATACATTATTTATATATAGAAATAGTAGGTAAATCTATATCAAAACAGATCAACCTACTATTTTCTATATATTTTATTCTTATTGCTTACTGCAAGTTAGATTCTATATTAATTGGTGAATACTTTATTTCTATAAAGCTGCATTTCCTCTCTCACCTGTTCTAATTCTTATAGCATCTGCAATATCAATTATAAATATTTTTCCGTCTCCAACTTCACCAGTCCTAGCAATTGAAGTAATAAGTTCAATTACATCTTCTACCTTGTCATCTTCTACAACTATTTTAACTTCTATCTTTGGTAATACATTTGTTGTTATTTCAGTACCCCTATGATATTCCTTCCAGCCACGTTGTTGTCCGCATCCCATAACCTGACTTATAGTAACACCATTTATATTTTTATTCTTTAATGCTTCTTTAACTTCTTCAAGCTTCGAAGGTCTTACAATAGCTTCTACTCTTTTCATAATATACTTCCTCCCTAATCATCTATATAATGTATAATATTATTTTAACAATATATATCTAAAAATTATACAACTAATTTTTATACAAATACTTTATTACAATATATACATTACACAATACTATAAAGTTTCATGGATATATTAATATTTAGTCTAATCCAGTAAATGCTGGGTATGCTGTTTCACCATGCTCAGCGACATCAAGACCATCAGCTTCTTCTGCACTTTCAACTCTAATAGTCATAAATAACTTCATAACTTTCAAGATAATAAATGTCATAACCGCTGCAAAAACTATTGTTATTGCTATACCTTCTATTTGAGCTATTAAAAGCTTAATATCTCCAAAGAAAAGACCATTCCATTGTGCTACAGAGTTTATTGCTGTTTGTCCAAATAGACCTGTTGCAATACCTCCCCAAACTCCTCCAATTCCATGACATCCAAATGCATCTAATGCATCATCATATCCGAATTTAGATTTAACTGCAGTCATGAAGAAGAAGCATATTGGAGATACTATAGCTCCTATTATAATTGAACTCCAAAGAGGAACGAATCCAGCCGCCGGTGTTATTGCAACTAATCCTACAACAGCTCCTGTTGCAGCTCCAAGTATTGTTGGCTTTCCATGTTTTATTTTCTCAATTAGCATCCATGAAAGTAGTGCTGACGCTGCCGCAGTATTTGTTGTCATGAAAGCATGAACTGCAAGTGGACCAGCATTTAATGCACTACCTGCATTAAATCCAAACCAACCAAACCAAAGTAATGCTGCTCCAAGAACTACAAATGGAATATTGTGTGGCTTATATGACATCATACCATATCCACGTCTTTTACCTAATACAATACAAGCTACAAGTCCTGAAACTCCTGAACTTATATGAACTACATCTCCACCAGCAAAATCAACTGCTCCTAAAGAGTTTATTAATCCACCTGAACCCCACACCATATGTGCTAGTGGGTAGTATACTAAAATTGACCACAATGCTATGAATATAAATAGTGCTGAGAATCTCATTCTTCCTACTAAAGATCCTGTTATAAGAGCCGGAGTGATTATTGCAAACATCATTTGAAATGCTGCAAAAAGCTCATGTGGTATAGTAGGTGCATACGATGAAGGATCTCCACCTACTCCATTAAATCCAAAAAAGTTAAGTCCTCCTATTACTCCTCCAATATTATCTCCAAATGCTAGTGAGTAGCCTATTAAAACCCACATTACAGATGCTAATCCACAAATAAAGAATGAAGACATTAACGTATTTAAAACATTTTTTCTACGAACCATTCCACCATAAAAGAATGCAAGTCCTGGTGTCATTAAAAGTACAAGTGCTGAACAAATCAATATAAAACTGCTATCGCCAAAATTAATTTCCATAAAAAATCCCCCTTAAATATAGTAATTTTAAGATATAAATTGCTAATTAACATCTTGAAATTACTTAAATTTTTTCAAATAACTGTTAATAGAGAGATAACTGCGCACATTATCTAAAAATGAATTTAATAGTCTCTTAGAATTATAATTATAATTTTTATAAATGAAAAAAGGTGCTTGAGAAATATACTTACGAGTATATTTCTCAAACACCATTGTTCTTATTGATAGTATATTATCTCCATATAAAATTGTCAACATTTTTTTCAAAGGAGATTTAATTTTGTTTAACATCTAATCAAAAACACTTAATGTATTAATTATTATTTTCTTTATGTTTTCATGCTTAATTGGCATTTCCTCATTCGTTCCTATTAATTGAATCAAATTTACGAGATCTCTTAGCTTACTTATGTTATACCAATTTTGAGTAAGCTTATAATCTGAAAATTTATTATACTCATATTCAAATGCCTCAATTAATTTTCTATTAAAATATTCTTCATATCTAAAGAACTGTCCTATATCTGCTAAAGGGTGCCCTGCTATTACGAACTCCCAATCTAATATACCTGCTAGCATTTTATTTTTTATTATTATATTAGTCCCCTGAAAATCGCCATGAACAAGCCTAGGATCTTTATCTAAATCTCTTAATGCTTTTTCATTCTCCCTAATCACACGATTAATGTCATTTACAATAGTTTTTCCTAAACGCTTCTTAGCTATATCTCCCATGAAGCTTTCATACCATGAAACAAGTGGTGGTAGTTCTTCTCTTATATGTAAACATTCATCTAAAGCCCCAACCTTAGAAAACTTATAGCTATGTATTTTAGCTAAAGCCCTTGCAACGTTTCTAACAAAACTATCCTCCAAACTATAACCTTCTCTTATAGCCTGCCCTATAGTTTGTCCCTCAATATATTCATAAATGGCATATTCCCTGTTTCCAATATCCTCATCTTCACTTACTCTATATACTTCTGGTACAGGTACAAACTTAGAATTTCTCAAAAAATTTAATAGCTTAATTTCTTTCTTATAATCCTGCCCCTTTATAAAAAATATTTTTAATATATATTTTTTTTCTAGATTATTAGATTCAACAATATAATTTGTAGTCCTGCACCCTGAATCTATTGGTATAATATTATTAATGTCACATTCTTTCAATATACCTTTGAATAACTTTTTAATTGTTGCATTACTAACTTCCAAAAATGGAAATGTCCTTTCCCATCTATATTCCATGCCTTACCTCTTTATTTATTCAGCTTATTGCTTATAATCAAAATTAAATAAAAATATTCTTAAACAAAAGTTTTTTATAAGTCCAATTCCTTTTAGGTAAAATATTAAAATTTACGACAATATCTAAACAATATATTTTTACTATTTCCTTGGAAATAATCTACTAGGATGCTTCTAATTCCTTTACATAATCATAAGCTTTCTCTATTGCTTCTGTTTTAGTTTCGTATATATGACTTACTCCAATTTTAACTGCAAACCCCATCTTATTTAGTACTTTCATAGGTTGATTTTGTACATGTGTTAAGCAAAGTTTTATATTTAACTCATTGCAATGTTTAAGTAATCTAGTTAATGCATCTATAGCAGATGCATCTATTGCGTGAGTATGTCTCATGTCTAAAATTACAACCCCTACTGAAGATTCAATTTCCTTCATTTTATCAAAAAACTCATGTATTACTCCAAAGAACATCGGACCATTTACTTGATATACACGTATCCTTCCATCTGCCTTTTCCAGTACAGTATTAGTGTCCTTATCGAAAACCTTCTCCTCTACCAAATCTCTAATTTCAGTAGTATCAGATACTCTCTTCATGAATAAAAACATAGTCATAATCATTCCAATTCCTATTGCTATAACCAAATCAAATATAACCGTGCATGTAAATGTAAGTAATAATACAATAACATCACTTTTAGGTGCCTTTAATAATGATTTAAACACTTTCCATTGACTCATATTATAAGCAACTATTATCAAAATTGCTGAAAGTACGGACATTGGTATCATCCTTGCAAGTGGCATCAAAATTAACATAGTAGCTAACAATGTTATAGAATGTACCATCCCTGATACTGGACTTCTTCCATTTGATTTTACATTAGCAGCAGTCCTTGCAATCGCACCTGTAGCAGGTATTCCACCAAATATTCCACATGTAATATTAGCTAAACCTTGAGCTATAAGTTCCATATTTGAATCATGTTTATCTGATATCATCCCATCTGCTACGGTTGCTGATAATAGTGATTCTAATGCTGCCAGTATAGCAATAGTAATAGATGGAGCAAATAATTTATTTATTACATCCATATTTATCTTAGGAAACATAGGCATTGGTAACGTTGATGATATCTCCTGAAACCTACTTCCTATAGTCTCTACTGGTATATTAAATATTTTCACAAAAATAGTAGCGACAATTAGCGCAATCATTGATCCAGGTATTGTCTTGCTAACTTTAGGCCAAAATATCATTATAAAAATACAGCTTATACCTATTATTAGCGACCATGTATTTAACGTTCCTATATTGGTAAGATAACTTTTCCATTTTGCAAAAAACTCTGCTGGAACATTTTCAATTTTCAATGCTAAAAAATCTTTGACTTCAGTGGATACCAGCGTTACTGCTATACCAGCAGTAAATCCTATTGTTATTGTCTGGGGTATGTACTTAATTAATGAACCAAACTTTAAAATCCCCATTATTATTAATATAATTCCAGCCATTATCGTTGCTACAACAAGTCCACCTATACCATACTCTTGAATAATAGAATAAATTATAACTACAAAAGCCGCTGTAGGTCCACCTATTTGAACTTTACTTCCACCTAAGAGTGAAATAATAAATCCTGCAAATATTGCTGTCGTAAGCCCTTTCTCTGGAGATACTCCCGATGATATTCCAAGTGCTATTGACAACGGTAATGCTATTACAGCTACAATAACGCCAGCTATAATATCCTTCATAACTTGCTCTCTAGTAATTTCCTTGTTCTTAATCATAGAAAAGAACTTAGGCATCATTTCTAATCACTTCCTTATTAAATTTGTCAGTCTCTATCTTACTCCTAAATTTTAAAGTAGTCAAAATACCCCTGTCATTGCTACATTACTAGAAGAATTCATAGAGAAATTAATCCAAAGTGATTTTTTATTGAAGCCAATTCATTTAACTTATAACAATTATCTATAATATAATTATACTTTTTTATCTCAGTTATGTTAAATACTTAATATTTTATCTATCTTACTTTCTAATCCTTTTGTGATATTCATTAATGGCAATCTAACTTCATCAGAATCTATTATACCTAGTTTCTTTAGGCTGTACTTAAGAGGTGTTGGATTTGGTTCTGAAAATAATAGCGGTATCATTTTATATAGAGAATTCCATTTTTTTAGTGCAGCTTGATGATCATTAGCCTTTGCTAAGTTATATACCTCAATAAAATCTTTAGTATTTAAATGTGCTGATGCCATTATTCCGCCTTGTCCTCCAAGCATAAGCGTCGTATAAAAATACATATCTTCACCTGTTAAGATGGAAAAATCTTTTGGAGGATTCATTAATAGTTCAGTTGTTTGCTTCATGCTTCCACAGCAATCTTTTATTCCTATTATGTTTTTTAACTGAGATAATACATGCACAGTTTCATTTTCAATATTAGCTCCAGTTCTATATGGTATATTATAAAGTACTATATCCAAATCAGTTGATTCTGATATACTTTTAAAGTGCTCATAAATACCTCTTTGATCTGGTCTCGAATAGTATGGTGTAACTGATAGTATTCCATTCACTTTATGCTTTTCTACTAATTTTAGCTTTTTAATTACTTCACTTGTATTATTGCCTCCTAATCCGACGTATACTGGAACTCTATTCTTATTATATTGAACAGTTTTTTCTAAAATTTCCTCATATTCATTCTCTAGTATTGTAGGTGATTCTCCTGTAGTTGCAAGTGGTATAATTCCATTTACTCCTTCTTCTACGTAATGATTAATCATTCTTTCGTAAGATTTAAAATCTACCTTTCCATCTTTAAATGGTGTTAATAATGGTACTAGAACTCCTTCAACCTTTGCCAACTTCTCCAACTCCTCAAATCTATTTTATTAAATAAGAAAACCCGTTAGCATATATACCAACGGGTAGAGTTAACCGCATAAAACTTGTACAAAACTAAAACATAAAATATCATAACTATAACATTATTATCTATAGCTTCACCAAATCCTTGTAGCTCTCCACTTTCGTGACAGTTATGCATATATTTTATGCATACCCAGAAATAAATTTTTGCATAATCTAAATCTTCGGCTATAATACCTTTCTTTATTAGTCAACGTTTGCCAACTCATAATAAATACTCTTTATTAATAGCACCTCTACCTTAGGTTTTCGTTATTACATTATTAAAATTATATCATTTAATTAACTACTTGTAAATAAAATAGCATCTATCACTTTACCAAATAACATAATTATTACTAATATTATTATCGGCTTTATAATCTTCGCTCCACTTTTAATTGCAAAATGTGCCCCTAAATAATTTCCTAAACTAGCACATATAGCTGCAGGTATACCTATCATAAATAAAACCTTGCCATTTAATATATAAGCTATTAGTGCTGCAAAATTAGATGCCAAATTCACTATCTTAGCATTACCAGACGCAGTTATAAGATTGAATCCTAAAAACGATGTGAAAGCTAAAACTAAAAATGTTCCTGTTCCCGGACCAAAAAATCCATCATAAGCTCCTATTACTAAACCTATTATTCCTGCCACTAAATAAATCTTTCTATGTTCTACTTTCTTTTCGTTATTTTCTACTCCAATCTTTCTGTTAAACAAAAGAAAAACTGCAACAATAGGTAAAATGATAATAAGACAGTATTGCAAATACTTTTCATCTAGTAGCAATACTAATTGCGTTCCAAACCAAGATCCTATAATAGCACCTATAGCTGAAATTAATGCTGGTTTAATTTTTATATTACCACTACTTAAAAATTTTATGGAAGCCGCAAATGTTCCAATGCCATTTGCAAACTTATTGGTTCCATATGCCATATGTATTGGCATTCCAGCAAAAATATATGCTGGCAAAGATATTATTCCCCCTCCACCTGCAACAGCATCCACAAAACCTGCGCAAAATACTAATGGGCATATGATAAGCAATGTTATATTATATGAATACATAACCTCTCCTAACGACAATAAGTTAATTATATTCTCTATAAAGATAATTGACTTATTACGACTTTAATAAAATTAAAATAAAAAAGATAGTCATTACAACTATCTTTTGCTTACCTCGCAACGTCCTACTCTGCCACACAGTCTCCCATGCAGTACCATCGGCGCTATAGACCTTAACTTTCCTGTTCGGAATGGGAAGGAGTGTTACCTCTATGCCATCACCACGAGATCTTTAATTTGAAAAAACTTTGTTCTTTCAAAATTGCACACAGTTTCTTTAATGTATATTACAACTTGATTATATTGGTCAAGCCCTCGACCTATTAGTATCAGTCAGCTAAATATGTTACCATACTTACACCTCTGACCTATCAACCTTGTAGTCTTCAAGGGGTCTTACTAGCTTATGCTATGGGAAATCTCATCTTGAGGTGGGCTTCACACTTAGATGCTTTCAGCGTTTATCCCTTCCCGACTTAGCTACCCAGCTATGCTTCTGGCGAAACAACTGGTACACCATAGGTCAGTCCATCCCGGTCCTCTCGTACTAAGGACAGCTCCTCTCAAATTTCCTACGCCCGCGACGGATAGGGACCGAACTGTCTCACGACGTTCTGAACCCAGCTCGCGTGCCGCTTTAATGGGCGAACAGCCCAACCCTTGGGACCTACTTCAGCCCCAGGATGCGACGAGCCGACATCGAGGTGCCAAACCTCCCCGTCGATGTGAACTCTTGGGGGAGATCAGCCTGTTATCCCCGAGGTAGCTTTTATCCGTTGAGCGATGGCCCTCCCACGAGGTACCACCGGATCACTAAGCCCGACTTTCGTCCCTGCTCCACTTGTAGGTGTCGCAGTCAGGCTCCCTTCTGCCTTTACACTCTTCGAACGATTTCCGACCGTTCTGAGGGAACCTTTGGGCGCCTCCGTTACATTTTAGGAGGCGACCGCCCCAGTCAAACTGCCCACCTAACAATGTCCTGTCACCAGTTTCATGGCATCCAGTTAGAACTTCAATACTATCAGGGTGGTATCCCAACAACGACTCCACCAAGGCTGACGCCCTAGTTTCCCAGTCTCCCACCTATCCTGTACAGACAATACCGAAATTCAATGCTAAGCTACAGTAAAGCTCTACGGGGTCTTTCCGTCCAATCGCGGGTAGCGAGCATCTTCACTCGCACTACAACTTCGCCGGATTTGCAGTTGAGACAGTGCACAAGTCATTACGCCATTCGTGCGGGTCAGAACTTACCTGACAAGGAATTTCGCTACCTTAGGACCGTTATAGTTACGGCCGCCGTTTACTGGGGCTTAAGTTCACACCTTCGCGATATTTCGCTAAGTGTTCCCCTTA
>NZ_CP144906.1:5477500-5480000 GCF_036699995.1 Clostridium beijerinckii
AATCTCATCTTGAGGTGGGCTTCACACTTAGATGCTTTCAGCGTTTATCCCTTCCCGACTTAGCTACCCAGCTATGCTTCTGGCGAAACAACTGGTACACCATAGGTCAGTCCATCCCGGTCCTCTCGTACTAAGGACAGCTCCTCTCAAATTTCCTACGCCCGCGACGGATAGGGACCGAACTGTCTCACGACGTTCTGAACCCAGCTCGCGTGCCGCTTTAATGGGCGAACAGCCCAACCCTTGGGACCTACTTCAGCCCCAGGATGCGACGAGCCGACATCGAGGTGCCAAACCTCCCCGTCGATGTGAACTCTTGGGGGAGATCAGCCTGTTATCCCCGAGGTAGCTTTTATCCGTTGAGCGATGGCCCTCCCACGAGGTACCACCGGATCACTAAGCCCGACTTTCGTCCCTGCTCCACTTGTAGGTGTCGCAGTCAGGCTCCCTTCTGCCTTTACACTCTTCGAACGATTTCCGACCGTTCTGAGGGAACCTTTGGGCGCCTCCGTTACATTTTAGGAGGCGACCGCCCCAGTCAAACTGCCCACCTAACAATGTCCTGTCACCAGTTTCATGGCATCCAGTTAGAACTTCAATACTATCAGGGTGGTATCCCAACAACGACTCCACCAAGGCTGACGCCCTAGTTTCCCAGTCTCCCACCTATCCTGTACAGACAATACCGAAATTCAATGCTAAGCTACAGTAAAGCTCTACGGGGTCTTTCCGTCCAATCGCGGGTAGCGAGCATCTTCACTCGCACTACAACTTCGCCGGATTTGCAGTTGAGACAGTGCACAAGTCATTACGCCATTCGTGCGGGTCAGAACTTACCTGACAAGGAATTTCGCTACCTTAGGACCGTTATAGTTACGGCCGCCGTTTACTGGGGCTTAAGTTCACACCTTCGCGATATTTCGCTAAGTGTTCCCCTTAACCTTCCAGCACCGGGCAGGCGTCAGCCCCTATACATCAGCTTTCGCTTTAGCAGAGACCTGTGTTTTTGTTAAACAGTTGCTTGTGCCTATTCTCTGCGGCCTGATTTCTCAGGCACCCCTTCTCCCGAAGTTACGGGGTCAATTTGCCTAGTTCCTTAACTGCAATTCTTCCGTCGGCCTTAGGATTCTCTCCTCATCTACCTGTGTCGGTTTGCGGTACGGGCACTACTTCTCTCTCTAGATGCTTTTCTTGGAAGCATGGAATCAGATACTTCGGTTCCGTAGAACCTTCCCCATCACGCCTCAGAATTGTTGGAACGGATTTGCCAATCCCAACTCCCTAAACGCTTAGACTAGCATCCAATAGCTAGCACATCCTATCCTTCTCCGTCACACCATCGATAATAACGATTATAGTGGTATTGGAATATCAACCAATTGTCCATCGACTACGCCTTTCGGCCTCGCCTTAGGTCCCGACTAACCCTGAGAAGACAAACTTTACTCAGGAAACCTTAGATATTCGGCCTGTAGGATTCTCGCCTACATCTCGCTACTAATGCCAACATTCTCACTCGTAATCAGTCCACCGCTCCTTACGGTACGACTTCAGCCCGATTACGACGCTCCTCTACCGCTCACGTAAAACGTGAACCCGTAGCTTCGGTGGTAAGTTTGAGCCCCGGACATTTTCGGCGCAGGATCTCTTGACTAGTGAGCTATTACGCACTCTTTTAATGAGTGGCTGCTTCTAAGCCAACATCCTAGTTGTCTTAGAAATCCCACATCCTTTTCCACTTAACTTACACTTTGGGACCTTAGCTGACGATCTGGGCTGTTTCCCTTTTGACCATGGAACTTATCTTTCATAGTCTGACTGCCGGACTGATAGTATGTGGCATTCGGAGTTTGATAAGGTTCGGTAAGCGCTATGCCCCCTAGCCTATTCAGTGCTCTACCTCCACTACTCACATTTTCCGACGCTAGCCCTAAAGCTATTTCGAGGAGAACCAGCTATATCCGAGTTCGATTGGAATTTCTCCGCTATCCACAGCTCATCCCATGCTTTTTCAACAGCAACGTGGTTCGGTCCTCCACGAGGTTTTACCCTCGCTTCAACCTGGCCATGGATAGGTCACCCGGTTTCGGGTCTACAGCATGCAACTAGTCGCCCTATTAAGACTCGGTTTCCCTTCGGCTCCGTACCTTAAGTACTTAACCTCGCTACATACCGTAACTCGTTGGCTCGTTCTACAAAAAGCACATCATCACACACATAAGGTGCTCTGATCGGTTGTAGGCACATGGTTTCAGGTTCTATTTCACTCCCCTCCCGGGGTTCTTTTCACCTTTCCCTCACGGTACTGCTTCACTATCGGTCATCAGGTAGTATTTAGCCTTGGGAGGTGGTCCTCCCTGCTTCCCACAAGGTTTCACGTGTCTCGTGGTACTCTGGTGCAGAACTGATTATCATAGTTTTCACTTACGGGACTATTACCCACTGTGGTCCAACTTTCCAGTTGTGTTCAATTAACTATGATTTCTCGTTATGTTCTGTC
>NZ_CP144906.1:5482500-5552291 GCF_036699995.1 Clostridium beijerinckii
ACTTCTACTTTCTACTATTGACACACTAGGTATAGTTAACTATTTATTACTTAGTAGATAAGTATATGATCTTATATTTAAAACCACATTATATAAATATGTATAAATTTATGCTACATAAATTCACTTATGTTTTTTATTAGATTTTCTTCTCCTGACTTCAATAAATGAGTTTAATTAATGTAAATAGAAAACCACTAAAAGATACATGGAAATTATTTTATAAAGTATACTGTTTAGCAGTTTCCTATCAGCCTTAGCATTTTATTTATATTATTTTATCCATTTACCCTTTAGAAAATAATTTAGAAATGTTAAATCATTTGTTAACTCGGGATGAAAAGATGTTACTATAATATTATCTTGCTTAGCTGCTACTATTTTATTATCTATTTTGCATATAATCTTCACATTTTCTTTAATTTCTGTTATATAAGGAGCTCTGATAAAAACAAGTTCTATTTTCTCTTTAGATACCTCATCTATTGTTTCAAATGTTTTAAAACTGTCTATTTGCCTTCCAAATGCATTTCTTCTAACTTTGACGTCAATTAGCTTAAGGTAGTTAGATTTCTCATTCTCTATTTCACTTGCTAGCAATATCATTCCAGCACAAGTTCCCCATGTAGGTATTCCACTCCTTATTTTCAGCTTTAGTGGTTCAATTAATCCAGTCATTTTTAGAAGTTTTCCTATGGTAGTACTTTCTCCACCAGGTATTATCAAAGCCTCAATATTATTTAATTCCTCTTCTCTTTTAACCTCAATCCCAATATGCCCCAATAAGTTTATCTGATTTATATGCTCAATTACCCCTCCCTGTAAAGCCAAAACTCCGACTATCATTTTACCATCCTCTTTCGGCATATTGTGTTTTTATTTCATCTACAGAAATTCCACTCATTGCACTTCCTAAATCAGTAGAAACTTCTGCTAATTTTTCTGGATCATTATAATAAGTAGTAGCTAATACAATAGCTCTTGCTCTTTTTTCTGGATTATCAGATTTGAATATTCCTGATCCTACAAATATACCATCGCTTCCTAACTGCATCATAAGAGCTGCATCTGCTGGCGTTGCTATTCCTCCTGCTGCAAAGTTAACAATCGGTAATTTTCCATTTTCCCAAACATACTTAACTAACTCATATGGTGCCTCAAAACTTTTAGCTACAGTCATTAACTCTTCTTTTGATGAAAATCGTATTTTCTTTATTTCTTCATTCATGGTTCTCATGTGCTTAACAGCTTGAACAACATCACCAGTCCCTGCTTCCCCCTTGGTTCTTATCATGGATGCGCCTTCACCTATTCTTCTTAATGCCTCACCAATATTAGTTGCACCACATACAAATGGGACACTAAAATCTTCTTTATTTATATGATATTTATCATCTGCTGGTGTAAGCACTTCACTTTCATCTATAAAGTCAATATTTAATGCTTCCAAAATTTGTGCTTCTACAAAATGTCCTATTCTAACTTTGGCCATGACAGGAATTGAGACTGCCTCTTGTATTTCCCTTATCATTTTAGGATCCGACATTCTAGCTACTCCACCTTCCTTTCTTATGTCGGAAGGAACTCTTTCAAGCGCCATTATCGCACATGCCCCAGCTTTCTCTGCTATTATAGCCTCATCTTTATTAGTTACATCCATAATAACGCCACCTTTTAACATCTGAGCAAGATTTCTATTTATTATCCCTCTTTCCATAATACATAAATCCCCCTTTTTTCTAAGTTACTCATATAATAAAATATGTATGGATACAAATGCAAATGTATCCATACAATAACTGTTAGTTTAATTAAATAATTTAAAATATAAGAATATAGTATTATGATGAAACAATAATCCGGAATTTGTTAATAAATAAGAATTAATGACTAAAATACATAGACTAGGCTTCTAAAAATACCTTCAAAATAAGAATATTTTCAGAAGTCAATCTAAAATTTTCTTCATATTAAATTTATAACTTTCTACTCACAAATATTTATATATCTCTTAAACTTACCTTTGCATACATATGATTTATCAACTATTTTAAAACCTGCATCAGTAATACAATCATCCATCTCTTCAAATGTAACTATGACTAGTCTAGTACTTATTCTGCGTGCACTTCTAATTAGAGATGTTTGTTCTTCTATGGTAGTTGGAGTAAACAGCCCATATGGTAAATCTATGATAGCAGTATCATATTTCTCTTCAATCTCATTCATATCTCCGTTAGTCACTACATTCTCATATCCGTAAAACTCCAAGTTCTTCTTGGCATTTTCTGCGATGCTTTTATTAATCTCACATCCTACAACATCAATTCCCATTGAAAGCGCTTCAAGAATAACTGTTCCTACTCCACAACATGGGTCTATTAATTTGCATTCTAGATTGTTTTTAACTGCTATATTAACTAGTGCTCTAGCTACTCTAACGCTTAAAGAATTTGAATATGAATACGGCTTATTATCATGAATATGCCACTTATAATCGTTTTTCTCGTACATTCCAAATATCCATTTCCCGCAAATTCGTGTAACTCCAAGGATAACTTTAGGATTGTGAATTTCAGGCTCTCCTGTTATTACAAATCCTATCTGGCTAAGACTTCTAAGACGTTCTTCATAATCTATATCACTATATTCTGTTCTTAAGTAACAGACCTTAAACTCGTCATAAGCTAGCTTATCTTTTATGATGTTGTCTATTATTTGTTCTAAAGAATCTTCTTCATATACTACTGAAATCATTTCTTTTATAAACGGACTCCTTGATGCACTAATATAAAAATCCGAAAACAAATACTTCTCACTTGGTGTTTTACCAAAAAGACATTTCATCTCTAACTTACATAAATCTTCTTCAAATACAGGATACTTAATATAATAAAAATACTTTTTATAATTATTGCAATTTAATTTTATTATTTTTTTATTCAACCAATTCACCATCTTCACTTTAAATATAATCTAAGTATTAATATTATTCTTTTCAACAATAACTGTCTATATATATCAATAAATCAACCTTCTTACTTATTAATATTATTTATAAATCGCAATCTTAGTCTGCTGTTATTCAAAAATTATAATCATCCTTAAATCGAGAACATTTTTGAAAACACTCACACTTTTTCAACCTATAACTTTACTCAACATAACATTATTTTTGATTAATTTATAAATCATGATAACGTTTTTATAATTATTTTATTATTTTTTATATAAAATATTAAATATCAATCTTGTAATAATTACTCCTATATGTTATTATATCAACAATATATACGATAACTTTATAGCATTTTATCAAAGTATTATAAAATTAATTATTATTTTAATATTATTTTTTAAAGTTAAAAGGGGGATAAATATATGAAAAAAAGTTTACTATCAGGAATCTTAGCCTCTGCTATGGCTATTACTCTTCTTGCTGGTTGTAGCGGGAATTCAGCTGGAGGTGGAAATAACGGAGATACCATCAAAATTGGTGCTATTGGACCATTATCTGGTGCCGCATCTACTTATGGAGTTTCAGTAAAAGAAGGTGCTCAATTATTAGAAAAAGAAGTTAACGATGCAGGCGGAATCAATGGAAAAAAAATTAAATTTGTTTTTGAAGATGACCAAGCTGATCCAAACTCATCAATGCAAGCTTTCAATAAACTTGTTGATGATGAAAAGGTAAGCGCAATTTTAGGACCTGTTACATCAGGTGCAACACTTGCAGTAGCACCAAATGCTACATCAAAACAAATTCCAATGATTACTCCAACAGCTACAGAACCAACAATAACTAAAGTTGGTGGAGATTATATGTTTAGAGGCTGTTTTGTAGATTCATTCCAAGGAGAGGTTCTTGCAAAATATGCTAGTGAAAAATTAGGAAAGAAAACAGCTGCAGTTTTATATAACTCTGGATCAGATTATTCAAAAGGAATAGCCGATAGCTTTAAATCAAAATTTGAAGGTGCTGGTGGACAAGTTGGTGAATTCTTAACTTATAATGATAAAGATACTGACTTTAAGGCTCAATTAACAAAAATTAAGAGCTTAAATCCAGATATAATCGTATTACCTGATTACTATAATGTTGTTGGTCTTATTGCTAAACAAGCTAGAGATATGGGAATAACTTCTCAATTCCTTGGTGGAGACGGATGGGAGTCAGAAGAATTAACTAAAATCGGTGGAAAAGCTGTAGATGGTGCATTATATATCAATCACTACTACTCTGGAGACTCAGATGAAAATGTAAAGAAATTTGTTGAATCATATAAAAAGGAATATAACAAAGAACCAGATTCTTTCGCTGCTCTTTCATATGACACATCTAAAATATTAGTTAAAGCAATAGAAAAGGCCGGAAAGACAGACGGTGCTGCTATTAAAGATGCTTTGGCTTCAATGGAAATGAACAGTGTTACTGGAAACATCAAATTTGGTAGTGATAGAAGCGCTATAAAGAGTGCTGCTATTATTAAAGTTGATGGAGATAAAAAAGTTTTAGCTGATAAAGTTAATCCTTAATCATTAAAAAGGGAGGAATATACAATGGAATTTTTACAACAAATCATTAACGGTTTAGCGTTAGGTAGCGTATATGCCCTCCTAGCATTAGGATATACAATGGTATATGGAATAATACAGTTAATAAATTTTGCTCATGGTGAGATTTATATGATAGGAGCCTTTTCAGGCTTCTATTGTGCTTCAACATTAAAATTGCCATTAATTCCAACATTATTAGTTGCTATGGCAGTTTCAGCATTATCTGGAATAATTATAGAGAAAATTGCTTATAAGCCTTTAAGAAATTCTCCAAGAATTGCTTTGCTTATTACAGCTATTGGTGTTTCTTTATTCCTACAGAATGCTATGAGATTATTAGTTGGATCTAATCCAAAACCATTTCCGGATTTAATTAATGCTGGGAGTATTAATATAGGAACTATTCAAATTGATATAAAGACAATATTAATGTTTGGAGTTTCTGCTTTTCTAGTTGTTTTACTACAATTTATTGTTTATAAAACTAAAGTTGGAAAAGCCATGAGAGCCTCTTCTCAAGATATGGAAGCAGCTTCTCTTATGGGGATAAATGTTAATAATACTATTTCCCTTACTTTTGCAATAGGTTCAGCCTTAGCTGGTATAGCTGGAGTTTTAGTTGCAATATCTTACCCTAGTATCACTCCTTATATGGGAGCTATGCCTGGACTTAAAGCTTTTGTTGCTGCAGTACTTGGTGGAATTGGAAGTATACCTGGAGCCCTTGTTGGTGGAATTGCTATAGGATTACTTGAAACTTTTGCTAAAGCTTATATTTCAACTAACTTCTCAGATGCAATAGTATTTGCAATTTTAATTATAATACTTTTAATTAAGCCTTCTGGTCTATTAGGTAAAAAGACCAATGTGAAAGTGTAGGTGTTAATTATGAAGAATTTATTTAATAAAAAAAATATTTGTATAATTGTTGGAGTTTTAATAACATATGGAGTGCTATTTGGCTTAATAAGTGCAAATGTTATTAATTCATATTACAAAGGAATCATTACTTTCGCTTTAATAAATGTTATTTTAGCCGTATCCCTAAATTTAATTGTTGGATTTACTGGTCAATTATGTTTAGGACATGCTGGATTTATGTCCATAGGTGCATATGTATCAGCTATAATAACACAAAAAGCGCATATGCCGTTTGTTGCTTCAATACTTATTGGTGCTGTGGTTGCATGTATATTAGCGGCACTAGTTGGATATCCTACACTGAAGCTGACAGGTGACTATTTTGCAATAACAACCTTAGCCTTTTGCCAAATTATCCAAATAGTAATTATGAATATTGATACAGTTGGTGGCGCACGTGGGCTTACCGGTATCCCAACAAAAACAACTTTTACAGTTGCTTTCATATTCATGATAGCTAGTATAGTCATAATAAAAAATATAATTAACTCGTCCCAGGGTAGAGCAATGCTTTCTATTCGTGAAAATGAAATAGCCGCTGAATCTATGGGAATTAATGCATTAAAATACAAAATGATGGCATTTGTTATAGCTGCCTTTTTTGCTGGGCTTGCTGGTGGACTTTATGCTCACTATTCTGGATATATAAAACCAGATCTTTTCGATTTTAACAAATCAATTGACTATCTAACTTTTGTTGTATTTGGTGGTATGGGATCTTTGTCTGGGTCAATTATTTCAGCTATAATGCTGACTTTTTTACCAGAGCTTTTGAGAAGTATGGGCGATTTCAGAATGGTTATATATCCATTAGCTTTAATACTACTTATGATATTCAGACCTGAAGGATTATTCGGAGATAAAGAAATTTCTCTTAAAATCTTTGGTAAATTAATACCAAGCAAAAAATCAGATGATAGAGAGGAGGCTTAATTCAATGCTAGAAGTTCAAAATTTATCAATTGTATTCGGTGGATTAAAGGCAGTGTCAGATTTTAATCTAACAATAAATGAAAAAGAAATTGTCGGGCTTATTGGACCTAATGGCGCTGGTAAGACTACTGTATTTAACATGTTAACTGGTGTTTATACTCCAACTGAAGGTACTATATCTTATCTTGGAGAAAAGATTCAAGGTCTTAAACCCTATAATATTACACAAAAGAAAATAGCCAGAACTTTTCAAAATATACGTCTATTTTCTCATCTTTCTGTTCTTGATAATGTTAAAGTAAGTTTTAACTATAGAATAAATTATTCTATATTTGATTCCATCTTTAGAACTCCTAAATTTAGGAAAACAGAAGCTGAAATTATAGATAAAAGTATTGAACTATTAAAAGTCTTTTCTCTCGATGGAAAAAAAGATGAGTTAGCTAGCAATCTCCCTTATGGCGAACAAAGAAAACTTGAGATAGTAAGAGCCTTAGCTGCAAAGCCATCTCTTCTATTATTAGATGAACCTGCTGCTGGTATGAATCCTCAGGAAACTGTAGAACTTACCAAGCTTATAGATTGGATTAAAGATAAGTTTAATATATCAATTCTTTTAATTGAGCACGATATGAAGCTTGTTATGGGAATCTGTGATAAAATAGCAGTTCTTGATTACGGAAAAAAAATTGCTGAAGGCACTCCAGAAGAAATAAAAAATAATCCTAAGGTAATTGAAGCTTATCTAGGAGAGGGGGCTTAAAAATGCTAAAGGTAGAAAATATTAATCTATATTATGGTGTAATTCATGCACTAAGGGACATTTCCCTTGAAGTAAAACAGGGTGAAATAGTGACATTAATAGGTGCTAATGGTGCTGGTAAAACTTCTACTCTTAGAGCTATATCAGGCCTTGAACCAATAAAATCTGGTACGGTCACTTTTAAGAGCTCTGAATTAAACAAGGTTGCAGCTAATAAAATAGTTTCTCTAGGTCTTTCCCATGTACCAGAAGGAAGAAGAGTTTTTCCTCAGCTATCGGTCTTAGAAAATCTAGAACTAGGTGCTTATTTAAGAAACGATAAAGCAGAAATTAAAAAAGACATGGAAATGGTATTTGCTAAATTTCCAAGACTTAAAGAAAGAATAAAGCAACAAGCTGGTACTCTTTCTGGTGGTGAACAGCAAATGCTTGCAATCGGAAGGGCTCTTATGAACAGACCTGAAATGCTTATATTAGATGAGCCTTCAATGGGGCTTGCGCCTCTTGTTGTTAAAGATATTTTTGATACAATTGTTGAAATTAATAAATCAGGAACAACTATACTTTTAGTTGAGCAAAATGCGAATATGGCCCTTGCCATTGCACATAGAGCTTATGTTCTTGAAACTGGTAATATAGTAAAATCCGGTGATGCACAAGTTCTTCTTAATGATGAAAGTATTAAGAGTGCATATCTTGGTGAATAAATAGTTAAATTAAGTTACTATAAAAAAAGACTGATACCCAAATCAGTCTTTTTTTAATAGTGACTTAATCTAATCTCTTTTTCTTATAGGCATAAACAAAAATTCCAGCACCAATTATAATCCACAATAGAATTACTAATATATTATAAGCAAAATTTATATTTAAATGTTCATTAGTAAAAATTCTGCCTAGCAATATTTGCATGTTATAGTTAGGTAAAAAATTAGCTGCCATTCCGGCTATATTATTCATTTTTGCTAAAGTGCCCGCTAAAAATATAACCATGAAAAACGGCATTCCTATGGTTCCTGCACTAGCCTGATTTTCTGCTAAAATTCCTATTACCGCTCCAAGTTCTTATAATCACTATGTTTTATTTAGTCTATATATATTTCACCACTACCGATTACTTCTTTATCTAATATAAGATCTATTAATGTATTACTAAACTCTCTATCTGCTTCAATACTTACCAAACTTCCCTTTTCAACCATAAGATTTATATCGTTTATGAAACTATTAGTTTGCTTTTTATATAAATTTTTTATTTTCAACATTATAAATTATTCTCCTCGACTTATACATTCATTTAATTAATATACATTATAGGTAAATTATTACACCAGTTTGTAATGATAGCAATAGTAGGCTTCAACATTCCATAAATACCATAATGTAAAATTCAATTGAATTTCATATTATATTAAATTTTATAAACGACGAATAGATAATTTTATTAATGATAAACTAAATTTGTATAAATGAAATAAAAGGAGGTTAAGTTTATGAGTTACGAAGAAAAAGAATCTCTAAAGAATGAGGCAAAAAAAATGATGATTGATGGAGAACATTGGAGTACAATTAGAGAAAAAACTCATCTAAGACTAAAAGATTTACGAAGAATTCAAAGAGATGAAATAAATCCTAAGTTCTAAACTTGAAATTAATTACATCTAACAATTATAGATACTGCTATAAATTAAAATACTATGATTTTATTACTAATTACTAAGCAAAGTAATATATATTTAGAGGTTTCTCCAAACTTTCTATAAGTATATATTTACTTTGCTTATTTTATTTTGCTTAAGCATAATATATATTATAGAAAAAGTTGAAAATTTTTGAATTTTCTGAATATTTTGTTGTATAATATATATGTATAACAAATTTATATAAAAAATAAAGGGGATGTTTTAAATGGTACCATATTTTATGCTTATTTATAGTGTTATAATTATTTCACTTATAGCAATCATTTATTTGGTCAGGTATACATTTTCTCAAGACAAAGGCACTAGCCAAATGCAAGAAATATCAACTTACATTAAGGAAGGTGCTATGGCATTCATTAAAAGACAATATAAAACCATCTTTGTTTTATCCATTGTTGCTTTATTTTTAATCATACTTTCTAACTATTTCGGCAATGCATCAAAAGGTCCAAGCTCTGCCATATCTATATCTTTACATACAGGTATAGCTTTTATAACAGGCGCATTCTGCTCAGCTTTATCTGGCTATATTGGTATGTATATGGCTGTTAATTCTAATGTAAGAGCTGCTGCTGGCGCAAAAAAGGGGTTAAACAATGCTCTTCAAATAGCTCTTAAAGGTGGTGCTGTTACTGGACTAGCGGTTACTTCCCTATCTCTTTTAGGTGTAGCGTCTCTATTTCTTATCTATGGAGGTATTTCTGGAAACGATACTTTAATTAAAGAAGCCCCCTCTCTTATAGTTGGATTTGGGTTTGGTGCTTCCTTCGTCGCGTTATTTGCTCAACTTGGTGGAGGTATATATACAAAGGCTGCCGATGTTGGTGCTGATCTCGTCGGAAAGGTTGAAGCTGGTATCCCTGAAGATGATCCTAGAAATCCTGCTGTTATTGCTGATCTTGTTGGTGATAATGTAGGTGATTGTGCTGGTAGAGGTGCGGACTTATTCGAATCTACAGCCGCTGAGAATATAGGTGCTATGATTCTAGGCGTTGGGCTTTACCCTATATTTGGATGGAAAGGAATACTATTTCCGCTTGTTGCTCGTGCCCTTGGTATCATCGCTTCAATAATAGGTATTTTTGCTGTTAAAGTTAAAAATGATAATGATGATCCTATGAAAGCTTTAAAAGGTGGATTTGTTATCACTTCAATAATTAATTTAGTAATATTATTTTTCGTAGTTAAAGATATGTTAAGTGGTTCACTTACAACTGGTGGACAAGTAAACTATATATATCTATATGGATGTGCAGTTGCTGGAATACTTCTTAGCTATGTATTTGTAGTTTTAACTGATTATTATACTTCAATAACCCATAAACCTGTTAAAGAGATAGCTAATGCTTCTAAAACTGGAGCTGGAACTAATATAATAACTGGATTATCAGTTGGCATGGAATCAACTGCACTTCCTGTTGTTTGCATATCTATTTGTATATTTATATCTTATAGATTAAGCGAAATGGCATTACCTAATGTTGCAAATGCAGGTTTGTATGGTACAGCAATTGCAACCATGGGAATGCTTTCAACCTGCACATATATTCTTGCCATGGATACCTTTGGTCCAATTACTGATAATGCCGGTGGAATTACAGAAATGTCTGGAGCTCCCGAAGAAATTAGAAATGTAACTGATAGATTAGACGCATGCGGCAATACTACAAAAGCATTAACCAAGGGTTATGCCGTTGGTTCAGCTGCACTTGCTACTTTTCTATTATTTTCTGCATATCTAGATGAAGTAAAAAAACTTCTTGGAAAACCTTTAGATTCATGGTTTTCGGTTGATATAGGTAAGCCTGAAGTATTTATAGGTGGTTTTATAGGTGCTATGATAGTATTTCTATTTAGCTCTACAGCTATCCGTGCTGTTGGCAAGGCTGCTCAATATGTAATACTTGAAGTTAGACAACAATTTAAAGAAATACCAGGAATAATGGAAGGAAAATCAAAACCTGATTATGCTCGTTGTGTTGATATAGTTACAAAAGGTGCTCTAAAAGAAATGGTTCTTCCTGGAATCATAGTGATTTCTGCTCCTATAATCGTTGGAATCCTTCTAGGGAAAGAAGCTGCAGCTGGATTTTTAATGATAACCACCATTTCTGGTGTTATAATGGCTCTCTTCTTAAATAATGGCGGTGGCGCATGGGACAATGCAAAGAAGCTTATAGAATTAGGAGAGCACGGTGGTAAAAATTCCGAAGCACATAGAGCTAGTGTCGTTGGAGATACAGTTGGCGATCCATTTAAAGATACCGCCGGCCCATCACTCCATGTACTTATAAAACTCGTAAGTACTTTAACTTTAGTATTTGTCGCATTATTCGCATAAATTAATATTATTTATTTATAAAGAGGATCTGTAGTATATAATTTAACGCTGCATATCCTTTTTTTATAAGTTCCTCTAATTTTTTTACTAATCTATAATGCTTTTATTTTGTCACTTATACTAAATTATATTTAATACCTTATATACTTTTATTGAGATATAATTAATTATATAATTGTTCTATATACAACTTATGTATACAGTTACTAATCACTTATTTAAAAAGGGGGCTAAAATTTAATGGATGAAAAATATGTAGTTATTATCCAGTGCGACATTGCTCATAACCGTTGTAGTGGATTTGCCTGTACAAATGCCTTTTACAACAGAGATGACGTTTTTAAAAATTACAACGAATCAACCAGATATATTTCCTTCACCTGTGGAGGATGCTGTGGAAAAAGTATTGCTACTAAATTAGAACATCTCTCGAAAAAACTTAAGTTAAAAAATAACATAAATAAAGAAGATGTTGTGATACATCTATCATCTTGCATGACAAATGATAATTATCATTATGATAGATGTCCTCATCTAGATTATATTAAATCTATTGTATCCAAAAAAGGATATAATAAAGTTATAGAAGGTTCTTATATAAGTAAGAATGCTGAGAAAAAAAGAGCCAATGGCAGTTATAACTGCTATGACTCAATATAAATGTAAAGGCAGGATATATATTCTGCCTTCCTAATATTACGTTACTCAGTTTCAGTATTTTTCATGCTTCTCAAATATTTTCTCAATACTGCTTTATCTACTATTTCTGAATAGATTTCTGGTGCCTGTTTCTGAATTGCATTTATTTTATCTGTTAAATTATTATATATTCTAGTAATATCATTATATTTATCGCATAACAGTTTATTTTTCATTTGTATGATCTTATCAGTCTGCTCTGTCCTAGTAATAGGTTGAGGAGTATGCGGTTTATCAAATGTTAAACCTACAGTATTTCCATTTACAATAAACTCTTTATTTTCTTCATATCCTATCTTTTTTATTGCTTGTACAAAGGAACTGCACATTTCTTCATCCTTTAAAGTAATATTCAAATACATGACTAGTTCAGAAGGCTCTGAATATTCACCAAGTTTAAAGCCTGCTAACCACCAATGCTTGTCATCTAACGCGAAAAGTGTTTTTCCATTCTTTTTTAGCAAAAGAGAGATTGTTAATCTATCTTCATCGCTAGCGCAATTATAAAACATATACTTATATACTTCTGGTAAGTTTAATATAGGCTTTTCAGCTGTATAAATACCGACTTCACATCCAGTATTCAAATCGTATTGACCTTTCCATAATTCAATTAACCATATTCTATTATTATATTCAAAGTAGATTGGTTCACAATCTACTATCATTCCAAAAGGTGCTGATGCTTCATCATACAATCTACTATATCCCATATTTCTTTGCCATGCATTCATATTACTATAAAATATATCTTGTACTGGATCATAATCATAACCAGCAATCTCTATTCCTTTATCTATTGGCTTTTCAGATTTAATAATTCCCAATAAACTTTTATTCATATTTTTCAGTATACGGATTCCAGTAAGCATTGTTATAAAAGATCCAAACATAAGCCTCACCTCAAATAAATTGCTTTACTTATATAGTATTCCCTCTATAATCATTATGTTAAAAGACACTCATGAATTTTATTTAATGTATATTATTATTTATTCTATTTAATTGCGATATCGCCATAACCTAAACATTGACAATTACAAAAAATTGTACTATGATAAATTATACCAAACGGGTATACTTTAAGGAGTAAATTTTATGAATATTAATCAAGAATCTGATTACGCATTTAGAATAATACTTATGCTATCCAAAGAAGGTTTAGATAACAAACTTGATGCAAAATCTCTATCTGAAAAAGGAAATATTCCTCTTAGATTTTTATTAAAACTAACTAGAAAGTTAACTCAATCAGGAATATTAAAGTCTTATAGAGGTGTTAATGGTGGTTATGCTATAACTCGGGAGCCTAAAGATATAACCTTAAAAGATGTGGTTGAAGCTATACAAGGTCCAATTATTGTGACCAGATGTGTTTACGATGGCAAGGCTTGTAGTGCAAATAAAGCTGGTCACTGTTCTATACACAAGGCTTTATACAATATTCAAAATACAATGATAAATGAACTAGAAAAGGTTAACTTTGATAAACTAAAGAATGATCCATGGTAACTTTATACATGTAAATATAAGAGGCGAAAGCCTTTTATATTTTCTTAAAACTATACCTCTTTAGTATACTTTTGGTTGAATATTAAATATAAAATTAAAGGAGATGATCAATATGTCAATGTGCACATCAGCAGATTGCAAATTATGTGAATTTTTATCATCAAAAGAAGATCTAGAAACATCATTCAACAGAGTTGAAACACAAAAAGCAAAATGTAAATTCGGAAAAGAAGGAGTCTGTTGCAAACTCTGCTCGAATGGTCCATGTAAGATAACACCTAAATCACCTAAAGGTGTATGTGGTGCGGATGCTGATACTATCGTATCAAGAAACTTTTTAAGAGCGATAGCAGCAGGTTCCGCATGTTACCTTCACGTAGTGGAAACTACAGCAAGAAACCTTAAAGATATTGGTGAAGGAAAAGGTAGTTTAAAAATAAAAAGCCCTGAAACATTGGATAAGCTTGCTAAAATATTTGATATTGTTGAATCAGATATAAATGCCAAAGCAATTAAAGTAGCTGATGAAGTTCTTAGGGATTTATATAAACCAAGATTTGAGAAAATGGAATTGGTAGAGAAATTAGCTTATGCTCCAAGATATCATAAGTGGAAGGAATTAAATATTTTACCTGGCGGTGCAAAATCTGAAGTTTTTGATGCTCTAGTAAAAACTTCAACAAATCTAAATAGTGATCCTGTAGATATGCTGCTTAATTCACTTCAACTTGGAATTGCTACTGGAATATATGGTCTAGTGTTAACTAACCTTTTAAATGATGTTATGCTAGGTGCTCCAAAAATCAGACAAGCTAAAGTTGGCTTTAGAGTAATAGATGAGGATTATATCAACATAATGATTACAGGTCATCAGCATTCTGATATTGCACATCTTCAAGATAAATTAATTGATGAGAATGTCGCAAAAAGAGCAATGGAATTAGGTGCAAAGGGCTTTAGATTAGTTGGCTGTACATGCGTAGGCCAAGATCTACAGTTAAGAGGAGAGCATTATACTGAAGTTTTTTCAGGCCATGCTGGAAATAATTATACAAGTGAAGCCGTACTCGCAACTGGTGCTATAGATTTAATTGTCTCAGAATTTAACTGTACAATACCAGGACTTGAACCTGTAGCTGAGAAATTTAATGTAAAAACTATCTGTATAGATGATGTTGCTAAGAAGAAAAATGCTGAATATATAAATTTTGATATGAGAAACGCTGAAGAAATTAGTGAAAAGATCATTTGCGAAGCATTAGAAAGCTATAAGAACAGAAGAAATAACGTCACAATAGACATTCCTAAGGATCATGGACATGATGATGTTGTAACTGGTGTTAGTGAAGGATCTTTAAAAGAGTTCCTAGGTGGAAATTGGAACGGTCTTATTGACTTAATAGCAAAAGGAAAAATCAAAGGTATAGCTGGTGTTGTAGGCTGTTCCAACTTAACAGCTAAAGGACATGATGTATTTACTGTTGAGCTAACTAAAGAATTAATAAAGAGAGATATTTTAGTTCTTTCAGCCGGATGTTCTTCTGGAGGCCTTGAAAATGTTGGTCTTATGTCTCCTGGAGCAGCTGATCTTGCAGGTGATAATCTAAGAGATGTGTGCAAATCCCTAGGCATTCCACCAGTATTAAACTTTGGTCCATGTCTAGCTATTGGAAGATTAGAAATGGTAGCAACTGAACTTGCTGAAAACTTGGGTATAGATATACCTCAACTTCCACTTGTATTATCAGCACCACAATGGCTTGAAGAGCAAGCATTAGCCGATGCTGCATTTGGACTATCATTAGGTCTGCCACTACATGTTGCAATATCTCCTTTTATAGATGGAAGTGAAGTTGTCACTAAAGTTTTAAAAGAAGATTTAGTTAATATAACAGGCGGTAAGCTTATTGTTCAAGAAGATGTAATTAAAGCTGCTGATGAGTTAGAGGAGATTATCGAAAATAGAAGAATAGGATTAAACATATAAGAACCCATTAAATATAGGGAATAAGAAACTATATTTTTAATATCTATAATGAATCTGGATAATAACACATTCAGATTCATTTTTTCATTGAAATACATATTATGAATTAACTTCTTTATCCTATATAATTGATTTTTTAATAATATGTCGCAACATTATGAACCTTCAAGCTAATCTTAAGTACTATTATCTTTATTATAATTTTAATCAACTCGTTATTATAATTTACGAGTTGATTAAAATTCATATCTTTTCTGTATTATTTCATTGATTCAATAATGCTATCAGCAATAGATTCCATTAAATCCTCATCGCTTTCTTTCATGCTAGAATTAATTGAAATTTCATTATCCAAAATAGTCATATCTTTCATTTCTTCTAATAATTCACGCATTAATTTACCTGATTGAGGCGCCCATGATCCATTTTCAATAATAGCAAAAGTACGTTTTTGAAGGTTTAATGCCTTCATATCCATTATATAGTCAAGCATTGGTGGATAAATCTTTAAATTATAAGTAACTGATGCTAACACAACGTGACTATATTTAAATGTTTCAGAAATCAGATATGAAACATGAGTTTTGGAAACATCATACATAACTACATTGGTAATACCCTTCTTAACCAATCTTGTTGCTAACTCATTTGCTGCTGCTTCTGTATTACCATACATTGTTCCATAAACAATCATCACGCCCTTTTCCTCAGGTGTGTAGCTACTCCATTTATCGTACTTATCAAGTAAATATCCAAAATCATTACGCCATACTGGTCCATGTAACGGACAGATAATCTTAATATCTATAGTGCCTGCCTTTTTTAAAAGAGCCTGAACATGAGGCCCATATTTACCTACAATATTTGTGTAATACCTTCTAGCATCATCAATCCAATCACGATCAAAATTTACTTCATCGTTAAATAGCTTTCCATCTAATGCACCAAATGAACCAAAAGCATCAGCTGAGAATAATACTCCATTTGTAGTATCATATGTTACCATAGCCTCTGGCCAATGTACCATAGGGGCAGAAACAAATACAACATTATGCTTTCCAAATGACATAGTATCTCCCTCTTTGACTTGCTCTACCTTATCTTCTATTTGGAACCCGAACTGATGCATAAATAAAAATGCCTTCTCAGTACATATTATCTTTACATTAGGATAGCGGATAACAATTTCTTCAATACACGCTGCATGATCAGGTTCCATATGGTTAATGACCATGTAATCTAAGTCTCTATCTCCTAAAACTCCCTTAATATTCTCAAGAAATTGTCTGCAAATTGACCAATCTACAGTATCAAATAGCACTGTCTTTTCATCTAAAAGTAAATAAGAATTATAAGAAACACCTCTTGGAATAGGATGAACATTTTCAAAAAGAGCTAGACGACGATCATTTCCTCCTATCCAATAAAGATCTTCTGTTACCTCTCTAACACAATACATAGCTAATCCTCCTTTAAACAAAAAATTTATTTATTACCTGCTTTAAACTTCTATAAACATATCTTTTTCTTCACCACAAGCTGGGCAAGTCCACTCTTCAGGTAAATTTTCAAAAAGTGTTCCTGGGTTTACTTCGCCTTCTAAATCACCTACTCCTGGATCATATTCATAACCGCATCCATTACATACATAATGTTTCCAAGTTGGAGTGACTTTCTTTGGAATAGCTCTCTTCATCTTTTTCATTGGTGGAGCCTCTTTCTTCGGTTCACCATTGTCTAAAGCCTCAATAAGTAGAGGTAGTATTTCCATCAAATCACCAACTATACCGTAATCTGCGTTTTTGAAAATCTTTGCATTAGGGTTTATATTAATTGCAACAATTGTAGAAGCATCCTTTATACCTTTTAAATGTTGACCTGCACCTGAAATACCACATGCAATATAAAGGTTTCCTTTAAATTTTTGCCCTGACATACCAACGTAACGATCAATTGGAACATATTTTAAAGTTTCAGCTACTGGTCTAGAAGAACCTATTGCTGCACCAGCCTGAACTGCAAGCTTTTCTATAAGATGCATATTTTCCTTTTCTCCTATACCTTGGCCCACACTAACTACTCTCTCCGCCTTGCTTATTGGAGTATCTATAGGAATTCCTACAGAAAAATCATATCCATCCTTCTTAAGAGCTTCTACAAGAGAATTTACTTTCTCTTCAGGTGTACCATCTTTATAAATTACCTTCTTACGATATCCTGTTGCAGGTTCCCTCGAAGTTTTTGCTACACTCTCTGTTTTTGGCATTTTTCCTATAATATTAGCGGCTATAACAACACGCTGGATTTCATTAGTTCCTTCATATATAGTGCAGATTTTAGCATCTCTATAGGCACGCTCAACTTCCATACCTTTAAGGTATCCGCTTCCCCCAAAGATTTGAAGAGCATCGTTGACAATCTCAAGACAAACATCAGAAGCATATTGTTTAGCCATTGCTGCTTCCATGCTGTAGTGCTCATGATTTCCTTTAAGCTCTGCTGCACTGTAAATAAGGAATCTTGCTGCTCTAAGTTTTGTGGCCATATCTGCTAATTTAAAAGCGATTATTTGTTGCTGGCAAATAGGTTTACCAAATTGAACTCTTTCTTTTGAATACTCTAAGGCATTCTCATAAGCACCTTGTGCTATTCCTAGAGCTTGGGCAGCAATACCGATACGTCCACCATCTAATGTAGACATAGCAATTTTGAAACCATCGCCTTCTTTACCTAATAAATTTTCCTTAGGAACTTTTACATCATTAAAAATAAGCTCTGCAGTAGCTGATGAACGAATTCCCATCTTATCATAATGCTTACCAAAACTAAAACCTTCTGATCCCTTTTCAACGATAAATGCACTAATGCCTCGTGTACCAATATTTGGGGTAGTCACTGCAAAAACAATATAAATATCTGCTTCGCCACCATTAGTGATAAATATTTTCTCACCATTTAAGATATAATAATCTCCTTCTAGTACAGCAGTTGTTTCTGTTCCTCCTGCATCACTACCTGCATTTTCCTCAGTCAAACCAAATGCTCCAAGCTTTTCACCCTTTGCTAATGGTACTAAATATTTTTGTTTTTGCTCCTCATTTCCAAAAGCTGCAATTGGATATGTTCCTAATGATGTATGTGCAGATAAGATTACTCCAGTCCCGCCATCAACTCTTGATAATTCCTCGACAGCTATCGCATAGCTAATCACATCTAAGCCAGCTCCTCCATACTCCTTTGAATACGGAATACCCATCACTCCCATATCAGCTAGCTTTTGAACTACTTCCGAAGGGAATTTATTTTCTTGATCCAACATAAATGCAATAGGTTTAACTTCCTCTTCAGCAAATTCTCTTATTTTTGTTCTCAAATTTTCATGTTGTTCTGTAGTTTTGAAAAACATAAATACACCTCCCTTTAATTATACGGTTTCACTAATGTAATTCTATGAAATCTGTAAAACCATATTCCCAATCATATTCCTTAAATGTATACCTAAACCGTATACATTTATTGTATACCTCTAAGGTATACTTTTCAACTGTTATTTTATCTATTTTATTCCATAATAGACAATTAAAGCTTAAAACTCCTCTTCTTTTAAAGATAATATAACTTTTCCTTCCATTATCTTATAAAAGCAATTATTTTTACTTGTAAAGTTTTTCTTTATTTGTATTCCCCCTTATTTAATTTAAGATATATTTAAAGTTTCTATATTTATATCAACACTTATAATTATGCTATTTACAATACTATTATTAACATTAATATAAACTATAATAAAAAAAGCAGATACGAATTACGTAACTACTATTTTTTATTGATTTAATTTATTTTTCTTTTATGTCTACTTATGATATGGTTCACCTTTAATTATTCTAAATCCTCTATAAATTTGCTCTAATAGCATTACTCTAAAAAGCTGGTGTGGAAATGTCATCTTTGAAAAGCATAATTTATAATTAGCTCTTGCTAAAACACTTTTTGAGATTCCTAGGCTTCCTCCTATTACAAATGCTATATTTGGATTTCCTGTTACCCCCAAGTTATCTATATATCCTGCAAACTCTTCTGATGTTAGTTGCTTTCCACCTAAATCCATTGCTATAACGAACATATTGTCTTTAATTTTATTTAGTATTCCTTGCCCCTCTTTCTCTTTAATTACCTCTTCTTCCTTTTCTGAAGCATTATCTGGTGTTTTTTCATCCACCAATTCAACTATATCTAATTTGCAATACCTTCCTAATCTTTTTGAATATTCTTCTATAGCATCCCTTAAATACTTTTCCTTTATTTTACCAACTGTTATTATCGTTATGTTCATTGTTATCTCCTTTAATTATTTTATGAATACCTATATTATAACTAAAAATAAAAACTGTAGCTAAATTCTTTACTCAGCTACAGTTTTTATTTTTCAATACTATTTATATTTTATACTAAGTTTTAAACTAATAACAATTAGAATATCATTATATTCCTTTATAGAGCTTCAACTTTAGCTCTAGATTTCGTCTTATATAATCTGTATGCTGTTAATACCGCTCCTAATGCACATATTATAGCTGCAGCAACATATACATATTGCATCCCATATACAAAAATATCATCTCTTCCCTCTATATATCCTGTAACATGATATCCTATTTGACTACTCATCCTATTGTATAAAAGAGTTGTTGATAATGATATTCCAAAAACCATTCCCAAATTTCTAACCAATGCATTTATGCTTCCAGCAATTCCTAAATTTTTTGTATCTACTGTAGACATAACTAATGAATTATTTGGTGACTGAAACATTCCATTTCCTAGTGTCATTATTGCTATAAAGGCAATTAATGCACCTATGTGAGAATACTCATTTAAAGTTGATATCAAAAATAAACCTAGACTAGTTCCAATAAGTCCTAAGAATGTTAAAACTTCAGATCCTATTCTATCTGATATATACCCACTCATTGGAGCAACAACTGATAAAATTATTGGTGATACCATCATTAATACACCAGTAACTGAAGGAGCTAGTTTCATCACGTATTGTAGGTAAAATGGCAATATAATATTTGAACAACTTATTGCCACAAATGAGATGAATGCACAAAAAATACTGAGCGAAAATAATGAATTACTAAATATCTCTAGTTTCAATAATGGTTCATCAATTCTTTTTTCAACAATTATAAATGAAATAAATAATATAATAGAGACAACAAATGATATAATGATTCCTATATTGTCATATCCAATTTCCTTACCAAAAGTTAAAGCACTGAATAAAAGTACCATAGTTGACCCAAATAAAATTGCACCTTTTATATCTAATTTTTCATTTGAATTATTAGAACTTTTAGGAAGTGTCTTCATTGCCAAAGCCAATGCTAAAATTCCTATAGGCACATTTATTAAAAAAATATACTGCCAACTTAAAATCGATACAATTATTCCTCCCACTGGTGGACCTATCATTGAACCTAATGCTACAAAAGTTCCATTTAACCCTAATGCTCTTCCTCTTTCATTTCTTGGAAAAACCTGAGTTATAATTCCTTGACTTGTAGACATGGTTCCTGCAGCGCCAATTGCTTGCAATATTCTCGAGAAGACTAACATTACTAATGAATTAGATAATCCACATAAAAGTGAACCAATCGTGAAAATAATTATACCCAATTTAAAAACTGAAGTTTTACCCTTAATATCGGCTAATCTTCCAAATATAAGAATAGTTCCTACAATAACTATTAAATAACTCGTTACTACCCATTCTATAGATGCCATGCTTACTGCAAGCCTCTGCGACATTACAGGAAGTGCTACATTCACTATACTGCTATCAAGTGTGGACATAAATGTCAGTAGTACAGTAGTAAATAATATTAACCATCTTTTTTTATCCGTACTTTCCATATGTTTTATCCTTTCTGTTTATACATGTTTTATCTAGCTGTAAAAATAGAGTTTATATACAATATCGAAACATTCATAAACCTAATCACACCTTATATGGTTGCAAATGCAACTATATAAAATTATAATATATTTTTATTATTTACACAAATGGTATGATAATTCTCTAAATATAAAAATATAATCCACATTTTAAAGTTCAAAAAAAAAATTATCCACATTTTATTCTAATTCTATGGATAAAGTTCTTTATATTATTTGTACAGTTTTAATATATATGTTCTAAAAAGTTTGCTTCATAAAAATTTATCTTAAAGAACTAACTAGTCCAAGTTAGATAATTTTATAGCAAATTAATTAGATTAACTTGATACTTGTATAAATTAAATATCCTATAATTATTAGATCATGCTTTTAATAAACTGTTATAGGAAAAACTACGTGCAAATAATGTTTTCAAATCATAGATTAAAAATTCATTAATAATGAAAACTTACTATTAGCTTCTTTTAACATTAACAAAAGCATGATATTAATTATATTTTATACTATTATTTACTTTAATTTAAATGATCCAACCATCTCATTTAAATTATCTGACGAATATTCCAGTACATCAGTTGCTTGCTTTAGTTGCCTTATTTCTAATAATATTTTCTTAACCATAGACAATGATTCTTCACTCTTATTTGAACTATTTTCGGTAGATTGTTCTATTTTATCTGCCATAGTGCTTACATTATTCATAACATCTCCAACACTTTGGCTCTGGGTCGAAGTTATTTGTGATATTGACTGCATCGCATTAGCTATTATATTTACATCATCATTAATATGATCAAATGATTGAATAGATTCTTTTACACTCGCTGTAGATATATCTACCTTAGTATTTATCTCTTCTGCATATTCAAATGTTGCTTGTGTCTGTTTTTGGACTTGATTAATAACATTGCTTATTGACTTGGTAGCACTTTCTGTTTCTAGTGCTAATTTAGATATTTCTTCCGCTACTACAGAAAATCCTTTTCCACTCTCTCCTGCTCTTGCAGCCTCAATTGATGCATTAAGAGCTAGAAGTTGTGTCTGCTTACTTATATTTCTTATGACATTAATTACTTCGCTTATCTCCTGTGAATATCCCTGTAGAGTGCTTACAGATTGTACTGTATTATCAATAGTCTTTTCTAAATCCTCCATATTACTCAATACTTCTTTTGATATGCTTTGCGCCGATGCTGCACTTTCATTAGTTCCTTCAACTATACCTGATACTTCTAATATAAGACTATCCATTTCTTGAATAGATGCTGTAATATCTGAAAATTTGTTTTTTGTATTTTGGAATACTAGATTTTGGTCTTTAGAATTTTCCAGTAAAGTTATCACTGTATTTTCAATGACTCCCATTCCATTTTTAACTTCGCTTGTTATATTAGAAACTATATTTACTGATTTTTTTGTAGTTTTAGCTGATCTTTTCACTCTATCTAACATGCTCATCTGATTATTTATGAATTTATTGAACCATCGTGACAGCTCTCCGATTTCATCTGATGACATTTTTTCAACTCTTTTTGTTAAATTTCCTTCACCTTCCGCAATATCTTGTAATATATTTATCGTTCTACTTAAAGGGGATGAAATCATTCTTTTAGATATTAATAACGAAAATAATGATAATATAATCCACATTGCTATAGATGTGAATATACTATTATTCGGTGATAATTTAATTGCTATAAAATTTACTGCAATTAAAATTGCTGATATTATTGATATAGATATTGGCATCTTTAAATTAATACTTTGAAAATTATATATCTCAGCTATATCACCTTCACACATCATTCCCCATACCTCATCACAGTTCGGGGGTTTTATTAATGTTCCCTTACCTCCAACCATTATATGTCTGTAATCTGGATATCCAGGCCAACAATCTAGGTTTTCACCATTTCTAATTGTATTTTCAACTCCTCGATGTAATTTACTTGTAGCTGGATCATTAAAAATTATTTCAAATTCGGTATGCTCTTTAATTCTAACTGTACCCCAACTCTTTGTTTTAACTCCATCTTTAAGATTCTCACCTAAAGTAAATGTATTATCCTCAAATCTGCTTCTAGATATTGCTGTTCCGGGCTTAATATCTCTGCTAGTCTTCACCATAAATAAGTAATTATCTCCAGAATCCTTATATATATGAGTATCCTCATCTTGAATTACGTTGCTCATATCATCATTTAGTGTTCTGCAGCATAATATTCTAATTTGATTACTGTGATTTTTGCATGTACTGGAAAACATTAATGTAACATCATCAGCAAATTTCTTATTACTTATATCAGTATGTAGGGTTCTTTTATCAATATATGGTCCATACATTAAAGGCCTACCTTCTAATCCTGCTTTTAGATTAGGTAAATCACTCATATCTAATCCAATATGCTCTTTGCACGAAGAAACTGATACTATTCCTTTCTCATCTAAAACAAATATTTCACAAAAGTCCTCATGCTTTTTTACGGTTTCAATTAAATAATTACATACTATATTATCATTGTCTTCTAATGCCACAAGTGAATTCTTAATATTTTCTAATTGTGCCCACTTGTCATTAAACCAGTTATCTAATGCCTTTTTTCTTCCATTTGATATTCCTTCAAATACTTTTTCTGAATGTTCCTTTAGATTTCTATTCAACAGATATTTAAGCTTTAAACTCATAGCAATCCCCCCATATATTATTCGGTACTGTCAAAGTTTTTTATCTAACTAAGGCAGCAACCCTTTAATTTTTCTTATTTTTTATATAAATAACTTGCCACCCCCAAAAAGTTAAGATATTTTATACTTGCAAAACAAAAACACTGAACTAAAAAAGGAGGCAAGCTATTACCATGATTAATAAGTTTCTTCTTGAAACTGTAATTTATCTTATTGAAATTATAAAGTATCTCATGACTTTGCTGGTTGGCAAAAACTTGCTTAAAAGCATTTCGGACGAACCTGTTAAGAAAGAATACCGAAAGCTTCAAGTAGATGATCAACCAATCTTTGATGTTCCCGAAAAACTTAACTATAAGCTTCTAATAGCTGAATATGAGTTTAAGCACGGCAAAGAATTTGCTCCTGTGAAACCTCGCAAAAACAAAGCGTTAGCTCCTAAGGATGTTATCTGTCCTAAGTGTGGTGCTCCACATACCTATCTTTACGATAATAACGGAGGCCGAGGACAATATCTTTGCAAAGTCTGTGATACCACATTCAATCCTAAAAATTACTATCAGAAATCCATAGTGTTAAGATGTCCTCACTGCAGTAAAACACTTGAAAGAATCAAGGCGCGTAAGGATTTCTACGTTTATAAGTGTAAGAATGATAATTGCTCTTTTTACCAAAATAATCTTAAATCAATGACAAAATCTGAAAAACAAGATTTTAAGAAGAATCCTGGTAAGTTCAAAGTTAGATACATATTTAGAGATTTCACTTTTGACTTTAAGCCACTTTCTAAAGAAAGTCCGGTAAAATCAAAGGTTTCTCTTCCAAACATTATGATTTCTTCTTACACCTTAGGACTCATTCTAACTTACTACGTTAACTACGGTTTATCTTCCAGAAAGACAGCTGCATTGCTTAAAGATATTCATGATATTAAAATATCTCATCAAGCAATTTTAAACTATGTTAATGCCGTTTCAATTGTAGTTAAGCCATTTATAGATAACTACGATTATAAACTTTCTGACTCTTTCTGCGGCGATGAAACCTACATAAAAGTTAACGGTAAGTGGAACTATATTTTCTTCTTTTTTGATGCTGTTAAAAAGATTATTCTATCTTACAGAGTATCACCACATAGAGATACCGAAACGGCTGTAAAAGCCATCGATGATGTTCTAAGTAAGTTAAAAGAAATACCTGAAGATCTTAATCTTATAACTGATGGTAACCCTATATATCTTCTTGCACAGCACTTCTTTGCAAGCCATAGTATAAAATTCGATGTTACTCAAGTTATAGGCTTAACCAATAAAGATGAAGTTTCAAAAGAATATAGGCCATTGAAGCAAATTATTGAACGTCTTAACCGAACCTTTAAAGGCAATTATAGAGCTACTACTGGCTTCGGAAGTCCTAACGGGTCGGTTGCATTTGTAACTATGTTTGTGGCATACTTTAACTTTCTAAGACCACATTCTGCCCTTGAAGGCAAAACTCCTGTAATCCTTGAAGAGTTAGAGTCAATGTCCAACATGCCTACTAGATGGTGCAAATTTATTGAACTATCTCAAGACTTTGTTCTAAATAACTGTACAATAACTGCCTAATGATCTAAAGCAGTTGGTGAAACGCACCCTTGACACGCCCACAAAGATAAATGGTAAAATATCTCAATAGGCGGGTCTATTAGTCATGTTCAAAATTATCATTCACCCGTCCTTAACTGCCTAAGACCATTTATCTTTAGGTGTGTCAAGGGCAACTAGCAAACATAATTTAACATTAAATGGTAGTTGGATTGATTTTTCATATATTTTTTACACTACCTATTATTCTTATATTTACTTTTAATAAAAAAATAAAGCACTAAATACAGATCTTTAAAATCTATACTTGTGCTTTCATAGCATTACTATTTATTTACTACAATTCCTTGTATAACATAATTATACCAACTATATTGCTTTTTGTGAATTGTTATTTTTCACGAAACCATTAATAAAGAAAAAAACCCTATCTAAACTAGGGTTTTTTAGTGTATCGAATAAGAAACTCCAATATAACATGAAGATCATTTATATGTAATTATATTATTTATCTTTTCCACAACACTTTTTGTATTTTTTTCCACTTCCACATGGGCACATATCATTTCTTCCAACTTTATCTAGATTTCTTACAATCTTAGATTCCTTGTATTGCTTTTGTATTTCATTTCTTTTTTCCACTGAGAATATTCCATCCCATTGTGGTAATGTGTATAAATATTCTGCTTTTGCATCTAGCATATTCAAATATAAAGTTTCTAGATTTATATCAAGTACTATTTCTGTATCAGCATCTATAGCCTCAAGATCATATTGAGTTTTTAAACTATCATTAATACCATCCATAAATCCCATAGCAAATTCTACTGTGGAATCATAATCTTTAGCTAATTCATTTATTGTAGTCTTTTTAACACTTTTATGATTAGCTAATAAATCTTTATATATTGATTTTTCTAATTTACTATATTCTTCCCAGAAAGCATTTTCTCCCTTAGTTTTTACATAGTCAACAACCATGTCAGTCCAATTTGTATATAAACTCATTTTTAAGTCCTCCCTTAAATCTTCATTGATTATATATAATATATTTCTATAAATTATAAGCTCAAATAAACTATATCTCTATATAACTGCTAGGATTATGTCTGTTTGCCATAGTTAATATTATGTCCTCTTTTAGCTTAATTCCATTTTCATTTAGCACGTTTAAAACAGTTTGATATGCTAAATCTGGTTGATTATTAGTATTACTCAAATGCCCTAAAATAATCTTTTTCTTAGTTGAACATTTATATAGTTCAACTATGGCACTCCCACAATCATCATTAGATAAATGTCCTATTTCGCTCAATATCCTACGTTTCAAAGGATATGGATATGGTCCAAACTTAAGCATATTTACATCGTGGTTACTTTCAAGAAGAATAACTTCTGAATCTTTTATATTATCATAAATTTCTCTTGTAAAAGTTCCAAAATCAGTTGCTACACTTATGCTTTTTTCTCCTGAGCTAACTGTATATCCCATTGGCGCGGCTGCATCATGCGGAATATTAAATGCTTTAATGCTCATATCTTCTATTTCAGTAAATGATCTTTTATCAATTACTTTTATGTTATGCTCTTTTATATTTCCAATTAAGCTTTCCATAGCAGACCAAGTATCAGCATTTGCATATATAGGAATGTCATACTTTCTAGACAGTACTCCAACCCCTTTGATATGATCACTATGCTCATGAGTTATAAAAATTCCGTTCAAGTCTTTTGGATTTTCATTAATTTCTTGCAACGCTAAATCAATTTTTTTACCTGGGAGTCCTGCATCAATTAATATCTTAGCTTTATTTGAAGCAATAAACATACTATTACCGCTACTGCCACTATATAAAGAACAAAATATCATTCCAATCTCCTCCCCTTTAATTTATACTATTCATCAACTTCTATTCTCTTAATATCTGCCCCTAAAGCTCTAAACTTATTTTCTATATGAGGATATCCTCTATCAATATGCTCTATACTAGTTATTTCAGTTGTTCCCTCTGCAACTAATCCCGCGATAACCATGGCAGCACCTGCTCTTAAATCTGTTGCCTTTACCACTGCGCCTGTCAATTTTTGCGCTCCATCTATAATCGCAACTCTGCCTTCAACTTTAATATTGGCTCCCATCTTTTTCAATTCATCTATGTGTTTATGCCTATTCTCCCAAATAGATTCAGTAATTAAGCTTCTTCCCGGTACAATACTTAGCAATGTTGACATTGGTTGCTGAATATCCGTTGGAAATCCTGGATATGGTGTGGTTTTTATATTCACACCCTTAAGTGGTGAGTTCACGGTAACTCTAATACAATCATCACCTTCTTCAATCACTGCCCCCATCTCTGTAAGCTTAGCTGTAATTGATTCTAAATGCTTTGGTATAACATTTCTTATATAAACATCTCCACCTGTAGCAACAGCTGCTATCATGAATGTACCAGCTTCAATTTGATCTGGTATTACGCTATAAGAGCAGCCTTTTAGGCTTTCTACTCCTTTAATTCTTATTACATCTGTTCCTGCACCTCTTATGTCAGCTCCCATTGAATTTAAGAAATTCGCAACATCAACAACATGAGGTTCCTTTGCTACATTCTCTAGCACTGTTACCCCCTCTGCTAATGTTGCCGCAATCATAACATTTATTGTTGCTCCTACTGAAACTACATCAAAAAATATATTAGCGCCTACTAGCTTATCAGCTTTAACATTAACTGCTCCGTGCTCTATAAACACATCAGCTCCTAAAGCTTCAAATCCTTTTATATGTTGGTCAATTGGTCTTACCCCTATTGAACATCCTCCTGGAAGAACTACTCTTGCTTTCTTAAATCGTGCTAATAAAGCTCCAATAAAATAATATGAAGCTCTCATTCTTCTAACATCATCCGTGCACGCATCAAAATTATTTACATTAGTGCTATCTATTTCTAAAGTATTGTTATCTATCTTAATAATATCGCAACCTAAGCTTCTAAGTATTCTTTCCAAGCAGTGTACATCTTCAATATCTGGTATGTTATCAATTATGCATTTTCCATCACTTGCCATTATAGCTGCTGGTAATATTGCTACTGCTGCATTCTTGGCCCCATTGATATCAACAGTACCTTCTAGCAAGTTTCCGCCGTTTATAACTAATCTCTCCATTGAATTCACCCTATCTATTAAAATCTATATTATCATATATATTATTTTACATTATTAACCTATTTTATAATTAAAATCTACTTTAATTATTATATCATAAACTAAATTTATTTAAATACATTTTTTCAGTCCATCAACACTTTTTTAACTATATATGTGTTACAACACAATTTTTCTTTTGGTTTTGTTGTAATTATATCCCTTAAAACATATATTACTGGAATAAATATTTCTTTTATTGAAAAAATATCCTTAAAAACCTAATTGTTCTTATCATTACTATTTAATTATTCTTCTATTCTTTTATTCTATTTATTGTGTTATAATTTACTAAGATTTTTATTAATACAATATATTGAGATTGTGAGGTTTATCATGAAGTACTATATAGTTGCATTATTTGATGAGGAAACCTATCAAGTAATATCACCAATACAAAGGAATATGTCAAAAAAATTCAGAGCAAATAGAAACTCACCTATGCCTTTTGTCTTATTAACATCTATTGAAAATCCAAATTTGGATAAATTATATCCAGTTGTTGATAAAATTATAGCACCTTATAAGAGTTTTAGAATTGATGCAAGTGATTTAGTCTATTTGTTTGAGCCTACCAAAAGTATAAATTTAAAAATAGACGATAAAGGTTATATAAGGAGACTTTCTCGTAGTCTTTTTGATATATTAGAACTTAACGGATTTACTGTTAAGTCTTTTGGAGATAGTTTTGTTTCACTTGCAAATTTAGGTTATCTTCCTAAGGACTATAAAAAGCAAGATGTAAAGCTAAATTTCCCTGAGATATATAATACTGATAACCTTGTTAAATTAAGAATTAAGAGTGTTGAAATATGGAAGCTTCCTACGGTAAAAAAGAATACTCCCTTAAAATCTTATATTTTGAAAGACTTTTAGTTTAAGCGTTCTTACTATCATAATAAATCGCCTGTTAAACAATCCAATTAGTTTATGTTTTTAAGACTGCATTGAATTTTTATATTCAGTACAGTCTTTTTTAATATTTTTTAAAATCACTCTAAATCTATAGTTATATTTTCCTTGAAAGTAAAATTAATTTAAAAATAATCTCTTAATTTCGAATTTTCTAAAAATATTTTTTTGTAGTCGTTTTCCGAACTTTCATTTATTTTAAAGATTTTGTAAAATAATATTATTATTAGAAATGTAGGAGGATTCACTATGAATATTCAGCCACTATTTAAAGTACAAAAAAAATACAATGATAGTTTATCTATAAATGAAGAGCTAGACTCCCACAAATTGCGAGTACGCAAAAACCTAGAATTTGAAATCTCTCTTGGTGCATTGGCTAGTGAAACTAATTGTTTTAGCTACTTACTAAAAAAATCTAGACCTGTTAACATCAGTGCTATATTCGATAAGTATATAACTTGTATTTCTCAAGTCTTAACACTGGGTATTGATCATAAATATACAGATTTAATTGCAGTATCTATGACGCCTAATGACTATTGTTTAAGTGATCAGTTTCTAAACCTATATATTGACATAAATGATTTAATTGCTTTCCCATCTATAGATCACTACTTAACTTTATTTGAAGACCTATTAAGTCTAGGATTGACATTAGGTTTTTCAGAATCTCAAATACAAAATCAATTTATTAAGGATTTAGACAACTTGGTTATACTTTAATTAATGTATTCATGCTAATTACATAACACCATTTTTATTTTTTATAATATTTAATATTCTTAGGGGAATAATAATTCTGAGGTGATGTTATGTTTGGAATAATATGTGCAATAATTTCTGGAATTGCTATGAGTATTCAAGGTGTATTTAATACCAGACTAGGTGAGAAAATAGGAGTATGGGAAACTACATTATTAGTTCAGATAATTGCCCTTATCTTAAGCCTTATCATTTTTTTATTTTTAGGTGATGGTAATTATTCTAATTTGAAGGATTCCAACAAGCTTTATTTATTAGGTGGCGCACTAGGGGTTGTTATAACCTTTACCGTAATAAAAAGTGTCAGCTCAATGGGACCTACTTTCGGTATTGGTATTATATTGATATCCCAATTACTTGCTGCCGCACTTATAGATGCCTTTGGGTTATTTGGCAGTGAACGGCTTAGATTTTCATTAAATCATTTTTTAGGTATTGCTATTATGATTGCTGGTATTGTAATATTTAAGTGGAATCATTAGGAGAGGACGGATAAGACTTGAATCTTTTTTCTAACATTAATTTTTTATTCCATTTAACAATTAACAATATAAAAGAATATGTAAAAAAAAGCGCTGAGATAAAATCTGATAAAATTATAGAAAATTCAATTAATTGGTTTGGTCATGCTACCACAATTATTAATCTATCAAATAAAATTATTATAACTGACCCTGTATTTTCCAATTCCTTGGGATATTTTAAGAGACTTGCAAAAAAACCAGTATACATAAATGATTTAAAAGTAGACTATATCCTACTATCTCATGGACATATGGATCATTTAAATTTTTCATCTCTAAAAAAATTAAATAAAGATGCTGTCTTTATTGTTCCAAAAGGATATACCCGTATTGCTAGACTGCTTGGTTTTAAAAATGTATTTTTATTACATCCTGGAGATGTATATGAAGATGACTTTATAAAAATTACTGCTTACGAAGCTAATCATGATGGGAGACGCTTCTATTTTGGACATGATGATGAAAGTATTTCATATTTAATTGAAAGAGAAAATAAAAGCGTGTTCTTCGCAGGAGATACAGCGCTCACTGATAATTTTAAGAATATATCCTGTGATGTTGCATTAATGCCTGTAGGGTGTTATAAACCTGATAGATTTTCGTATATGCATTGTACGCCAGAACAGAGTTATGAAATGTTTAAAATGATGTCTTGCCCTACAATGATACCAATTCATTATAAAACTTTTAAAATTTCATTAGAGAATTTTCAGGAAACTGAAGAATCATTATTAAATTTAAATGATAAAGCTATAAAAATTATAGACATAGGGGAGACCTACAGTTTTTAAATAGTAGATTGATTATTATTTTTATTCAAGTTTCATACTTGTATTTATTTTTAATAATCAATCTACTATTTAATTTTTTGTACAATTTCTTCATCTATTGAATCAATATTGTATAACAAAAATTTTTTTAATCATTCATTTTTTATTAACAATAAAATTCTTTTTCATATAATATATTGAAGTAATAATATTTTGGAGAAATATATGTTTTCATCTAAAAGTAAGCTAGACCATAATCTAAAAGATTATATATCAAAAAATGCTTATAAAAGTTATAGAATACTTATACAATATAAAGATTTTCAATCCTCAATAGTAAAAAAAATTAGTTCATATAAAGGTACTGTACATCACATTATTGAATCCTCTAATATTATAAGTGCCGAACTAAATTCAAGAGGCATAGATAGAATTTCTGAATATCCTGAAATAAAAAAAATTTACTTGGATGAATACCTGTTTTTGTGCGGAATGAGCGTGACTACTGCAAATAAAATCCACTTTTCGGAAAAGTATAGTTTATCTGGTGCAGGAGTAGGAATAGGACTTGTAGATAGTGGAATATTTCCTCATCAAGACCTAACTTCCCCTAGCACTAAAATAGAGTTATTTGAAGATTTAATTAATAACTTTCGCTATCCTTATGATGATAATGGACACGGTACCTCCATGGCCGGAATTTTGTGTAGCAGTGGTATCTCATCAAATAATATGTATAAAGGAATTTGTAATAAAAGTAAGCTATTCTGTTACAAGGCATTTGATAAACTCGGTAAAGGATTTGCTTCGGATATATTATATTCTATAGAAAGTTTATCTAATATATCTAAAGAAAATAACATAAAGGTATTATGTTTGCCTTTTGAACTTTTAACCCATAATACATTCATTATCTCTTGCTTTGATCTGACATTTAAGTATGCTATATCGAAAGGATTAATTCCGATAGTTCCTAGCGGAAGTAACCTGAGTGAAAAAACTTCTATTATGGGAATTGCTACGCTCCCAAGCTGTATCACTATAGGTGGTCTAAATACAACTACCTCCATAATGAAGCCTTATACTTATTCTTCCGCAGGACCATATGGGAAATTATTAAAACCTGATTTATCTGCTGCATGCGTTAATATTATATCTTTGAATTCTGATAATAACTATATTTCAGAAAAAAACGGAATTAAGGTTTACCCAAATAAACTTGAAGTACCATATAAAACTTTTACAGGCTCATCTATTGCTACAGCCTATATTAGCGGATTATGTGCGTTATTATGTGAGAAAAATCCATCAATAACTTTCAAAGATATGATTTCCTTATTAAAGGTTGCATGTGATCCTATTGATGAGATATCCAATCAAATTCAAGGTGAAGGTATTGTAAATATAAATAAACTCATCATATGATTATTTATTTTAATGAATATTATCCATATTTAGAAGCATGCATTTGTTTTATTAGATTAGTTAATTTCTTATAAAGACAAATGCGTGCTCTTTATCTTCTCTCAAATCTTATATAAAAGTAATTAATCCCAAGTATTAGTTGATTAATATTTCGCTTTATTAAGGCTATAATATGCTATAATTATTTACATACATTAGGTTATCATATAACTTACATTATAAACGATTATGTTAATCTAATATTATTAAATAAAGTTTTGTTTTTATAATATATATTAAAACTCTGAAAGGTAGGTAGTAAACGGAATGAGCACATTTATGTTAAAGAATAGATCTCTAGGGTTCACTCCTGTTAACAATGTATTTATAGAAAAATACATGCCGCAGGCTAGAGGCGAATTTGTAAAAGTTTATTTATTGATGCTAAAGTATACTATTTCTGGTGAATTAGGCGTTAGCTCATCAATACTAGCTTCCTCGCTTAATTTGTTAGAATCAGACATTATGAATGCATTTAATTATTGGAATGATCAAGGAGTTATAAAGCTAACTCAGATAGATAAGATGGGCAACTTTAATGTAGAATTCATAGATTTAGTTGAAGAACCATCCAAACCTACTAAACAAGTTGACTTATTAGAAGCCTTGGATAGTACAAATACTAAAGATATGCTAAAGGATATTGAAACTCTTCTAGCTAGACCTCTATCGCCAAACGAAATGTCACTTTACTTAAATTGGCAAAAGGAATTCGGTTTTTCATCTGAATTAATTCTGATTTTAATGGAATACTGTATATCAAAGGGAAAAAGTGATTCTAGATATATAGAAAAGGTTGCTATAGCTTGGCATGATCAAAAAATAGCCACTATCGAGCAAGCTCAAAACTTAATAAAAAAAGCAGAGGATAAGTGGATTAATATAAGAAAAATTCTTACTTATTTAGGTATAAATAATACGGACATAATGAAGCCTCAACAGGATTTAATAGAAAAATGGCTTCTTATTTATAAGTATTCAAATGAAATTATATTTAAAGCTTGTGATGTATGCTTTGAAAGATTGAATAGAGCAGATTTCAAGTATATCGACGGAATCTTAAGTAATTGGAATAAAAATAATATTAGAACTTTAGAAGATATAGCTCTTAAAGATAATAAAAATTCAAAAAATAATAAGTATCAAAAAACTTATAATACTAATAATAATGATAAATCATCTCTCAAATTTAATAACTTTGAGGCTCGAGAGTATGACTATGATTCATTAGAAAAAAAACTTTTAGGATGGGATAGCGATGATTAAAGGTTATCAAACAGAAATTTTAAAAATATATGATAAACTTAGAGAAGATGAAGCTAGAAATTTGAAGATTAGAAAAGAAGAAATATCAAAGAAATATCCTGAGATTATTGAATTGGATAATAAAATTCAACGATTATCTTTAAAAATGGCAGTATCAATTCTTAAATCTAAAGATAGTGAAAAGACAATAGATGATTATAAGGAGAATATAACAGATTTAAGAATAAAAAAATGCGAAATGCTAGTTGAAAGAGGTTATGACCCTGAATATTTGAATTTGCGATATCAATGCAATAAATGTAAAGATACAGGCTTTATAGGCAATATAAAATGTACTTGCTATAAACAAAAGCTTATTAAGTTATACTATAAAAACTCAGAATTAGAAAATACGACATCCTATAATAACTTTGATAATTTTGATTTAAATTTGTTTTCAAGTCATAAACTTGGAGATGAAAAATATTCTCCTAGAAAAAACATGGAGAATAATTTAGAATATATATTAAAAGACTATCTTCCTAGTTTTTCAGAAATATCAACAAACTTATTATTTTACGGAAATCCAGGTAGTGGTAAAACATATTTATCATATTGCATTGCTAAAGCCGTATTAGATATGGGATTCTTAGTAATTTATAAAACCTCTGATGAGTTAATTAAGAATTTAAGAGAAATAAGATTCAATAATGACTCAGGCTTAGAATCATTATTACTAGAATGCGACTTACTAATTGTAGATGATTTAGGCGCAGAACACCTTAATGAATTTTCAGTAACTGAATTATTTAATATAATTAACAAGCGAATTCTTACTAATAAGAAAATGCTTATCTCAACCAATTTAACTTTGCCAGGAATAACAAAGCAGTATAGTGAGAGAATCGCTTCTAGACTAATTGGAGAATTTAAACTCTGCAAATTTTATTCTGAAGATATAAGGATTAAGAAAAATTTAGAAAAAAATAGATAATTTTAATTTGATTCAAATAAACTAAACTCTAATATGATATTTATTATCTTAATGACTATCATATTAGAGTTTTCATTTTTACTACAAATTAATATTATAAATTCGCCTTACTAACCTGTATTTATATGCTCTCAAAATTTATTCCCAGATCTGACTTTATTATAATTTTTAAAACAAAAAAAAGAACAAGCTCTAGTTTATAAGAACTTGTTCTTTAATGGCGACTCAGAAGGGGCTCGAACCCTCGACCTCCGGCGTGACAGGCCGGCACTCTAACCAACTGAGCTACTGAGCCATCTTATGGTGGGCACAACAGGGCTCGAACCTGTGACCCCCTGCTTGTAAGGCAGGTGCTCTCCCAGCTGAGCTATGCGCCCATAAGATAGATAAATGGTGACTCCTAGGGGAATCGAACCCCTGTTACCACCGTGAAAGGGTGGTGTCTTAACCGCTTGACCAAGGAGCCATATTAAGTTTTGTTATGTTTATTTAAAATGGAGCTGGCAATAGGAATCGAACCTACAACCTGCTGATTACAAGTCAGCTGCTCTACCGTTGAGCCATGCCAGCATATTTTAAATGGCGACTCAGAAGGGGCTCGAACCCTCGACCTCCGGCGTGACAGGCCGGCACTCTAACCAACTGAGCTACTGAGCCATCTTATGGTGGGCACAACAGGGCTCGAACCTGTGACCCCCTGCTTGTAAGGCAGGTGCTCTCCCAGCTGAGCTATGCGCCCATAAGATAGATATAAATGGTGACTCCTAGGGGAATCGAACCCCTGTTACCACCGTGAAAGGGTGGTGTCTTAACCGCTTGACCAAGGAGCCATATTAAGTTTTATTATGTTTATTTAAAATGGAGCTGGCAATAGGAATCGAACCTACAACCTGCTGATTACAAGTCAGCTGCTCTACCGTTGAGCCATGCCAGCATATTTTAAATGGCGACTCAGAAGGGGCTCGAACCCTCGACCTCCGGCGTGACAGGCCGGCACTCTAACCAACTGAGCTACTGAGCCATCTTATGGTGGGCACAACAGGGCTCGAACCTGTGACCCCCTGCTTGTAAGGCAGGTGCTCTCCCAGCTGAGCTATGCGCCCATAAGATAGATATAAATGGTGACTCCTAGGGGAATCGAACCCCTGTTACCACCGTGAAAGGGTGGTGTCTTAACCGCTTGACCAAGGAGCCATGCTATATTGTCTTTCGCTTAAATGTCTTAACTAGATGTCCTTGAGTTATTCAAGCTGCTGACCACATAGACTATAATACATAAAATTAGATTCCCTGTCAACACATTTTTTCATTTTTTTTATTTTTATATTATTTATTTTTAATAAATTGGCATTATATCTACATTTCATGGGTTCCTTCAATATGATCTCTAGCCTCCTTCAGACTAGATAAAAGACATTTTTTTAAATTAATTTGCTCTTCAATAATTTTTATTTCCCCACAACATATTTCTAAAAAATCTTCTTTCTCTATTTTATTAATATTTATACTATATCCATTTTTTTTAAAATTTTTTCCTGAAGCTTTAACTTCTAAAGGAAATTTATTATTTATAAATAACAGCATTTCCTTTTCCCATACTTTACTCTTGTACATTTTATATTTATCTCTTAAAAGAATTAGATCTTTTACCTCTTCTTTAATTTCTAACTTCAAAGATTCATATAGTGCATTATAAAAAAGTACTGATATCCCTCTTTTTAATTTAATTTTTAAGAAACTTCTATTATTAATTAAAAATTTGTCTATATCATTTTCACTTATACATTCCACATCATTAAAAGAAAAACTCTTTACCCCACTCATATTTGGATAATTGACCATTATATTATCAAAGTTCATTCTTATCACTTTAAATACCCTTCCGAAATCTCCTGAATTCATATTAATTACCTTTACTTCCATTATAAAATCACCTCATTTTTAGTATTCCTTTCTTTTAACCTTAATATTACTATGATAAAATTTATTAAAAAGTATTATAAAGTATTGAATAATATGATTTGAATCCTTTTATTTTAGTAGTAATTAATAAATTAATGGTATACTTAAAATATTCAGTTTATTTTAGCACTGGGTAAAATATGTGATTTAATTTTATATGGTCAATAAAACATACATAGGGAGTGATTGTTATAATGATTTATCACGATTTAATAATTGTCGGCGGTGGTGCCTCTGGCCTAATGGCTGCAATAATAGCCAAGGATTTTGGACTTGATGTGGCCATTATTGAGAGCAACGATAGAATTGGCAAAAAAATTCTTGTAACTGGCAATGGAAGATGTAATATTACTAATAAGAATATATCTCGCCCATTTGGGTGTTTCCATAGTGAAAATCAAGATTTCTTTAAAGCGACGTTAGATAACTTTACTGTTAAAGATACTGAAAGCACATTTTTATCTCTAGGATTGCCATTAATTGAATTAGAAAACGGAAAGATGTATCCCAAATCTCTTCAGGCTTCTTCTGTAATAGATATATTCAGAATGGCAATAGAGGATAGACAAATACATCTATACACAAATTGTAAAATTAATTCTATAAGTAAAAAAAATAACTTTATTTTAACAAGTAATAATGATGACTTTAAACATTTTTCTTGTAAAAAGGTTATTTTAAGCTGTGGTGGTAAATCCGCTGCCAAAACAGGTTCTGATGGATCTGGCTATAAACTATGCAAATCATTGGGTCATAGTATTATAGAGCCTATTCCTGGCATTGTTCAATTAAAATTAGATTATCCTTATCTAAAAGCTCTGTCAGGAGTAAAATTTGATGGCTCTGCTTCTATTTTAGTTGATAATAAAGTTATTCGAACAGAGTTTGGCGAAATACTTTTTACTGATTATGGAATTTCAGGTCCCCCTATAATGCAATTATCATCTTATGCTTCTAAAGCTCTTTATGAAAATCGAAATGTAACTATAAGAATAGATATGTTTCCACTAGAAAGTAACGATGATATTGAAAATTTCTTTACCACACATATTTCTATGTTTGGTCACAGAGAAATATCAACGGCCCTAATTGGGGTTATAAATAAAAAATTAATTTCTACAATTTTAAAAGATGTTGGGATAAAAGATATACATTTACCGTGCAGTAGTATTGATTGGAGAACTACCAGCAAATTAATTGATAAGTTTAAGAGATGGGATTTTAAATGTATTGATACTAATGGCTTTAACAATTCACAAGTTACGGTTGGCGGTGTAAATACATCTGAAGTAAATAATATTTCTTTAGAATCTAAGTTAGTTAAAAATCTTTATTTCTGTGGAGAAATTTTAGATGTTCATGGCGACTGTGGAGGTTTTAATCTTCAATGGGCATGGAGTTCTGGATATTTAGCTGCTAAGTCTGCTGCCAATAGCTAAAAATTATTAACTTATCTATAAAAATAATACTAAAATTAGCTGTCGTAATTATTAATGCTACCTAGATTCTTACAACAGCTAATCTCCTATATTTACCTTTATTATTTTTTCCAATCTGCTTCTAATAGCGTTAGTTCAGTTCCTTCACTATTTTTTATAGTATGATATGATTTTAAATTATTTTCATCAATTACATTTATAGCAGCAGTTGATGAAATCTTATCCCCATATGTTGTTTCTTTCTCAAATACTACTTTAATTCTTTTAAGAGTATAATTATTAATAATATCGAGAGGAACAGCTTCCATTGCCCACTCAACATATTTGACATTATTAACATGGTTATTAGAATCAATATCACTGTATCTTATACTAAATTGCTTATAGTATTGTTCATCATTTGTTCTTTCTATTTTATCCATGCTTATATCATAATCAACATCACCATCTACTCCATATATATGATATTGTTCATCTTGTATTCGCATTGGCCTTCTTTTATCTATATTAATTAGGAAAAATAATGCTAGTGCTTCCCCTATAACATTATTATTCTCATCATTAATTGTATATTTTCTTAATCCATAGAATTTCTTAAAGCCTATAGCTTCTGTTGTGACACTTATTATCTCACCAAACATTGGATATCTATACATTTTTATATCGTATTTATAAAAAACCCAAGCGCAGTTATTTTTCGTACAGTAATCAATTCCTCCACCTAAGGCTTCTGATTGCTGAGTACCTACATCACATACAAAATCTATTATAGATGACAATTTACATCTTAAGTTAGAATTTACTTCATAGTAATGTATTTCATATTTTTTTGTAAACTTCTTACTCATAATTAACAATTGTAAAATGCAAAAATAAATCTCAAGCTAACTTTAAAACACCTTTATTTAACGAATAAATTATAGCTAAATAGTATCTATTTTGATTTACAACTCCTCCCCTCCTTTACTATATGTTATGTTTATTATTATAAAAAATTATCAATAATATTGTTAATGAATTATTTAATCTTATAATCTATTATAATCACAAAAATTGAATTACACATAAAAAAACATAAACGATATAAATATATTTCTTAATAAGTAAAAAAGGATTCCCTAAAAAGAAAATCCTTTTAAAATAATTATCTTATCTATTTAATGCTTCTAATAAATCGTCTAGATTTAATCCATGTACTGTTGCAGCTTCTGCTATAGTTTCAGCTTGAGCTGATGGACATCCAACACATCCCATTCCAAAACTCATTAAAACTTGAGCTTTAGATTGATCTGCACTAACTACTTCACCAATTGTCATATCTTTAGTTATCATACTTTCACCTTCTTTAATATAACTTTATGTAATTATTGTCTACAATAAAATTATATTTTATACAAAACATAAAGTCAATACCAGAGCATAATACTAAACTATAGATTATCTATTCTCATAGTTTGATCTCTCTTTGGCCCAACTCCAACAATAGAAATTCTAGTCCCTGTAAATTCTGATATTCTTGCTAAATACTTCTTAACATTCTCAGGTAATTCATCATAACTTCTAACATCAGCTACACTATCATCCCAGCCATCAAATTCTTCATAAATTGGTTCACACTCAGCTAAGTCTTCTAAACTTGCTGGGAAGTAATCTATAACTGTATTATTAAATTTATATCCAACACATACTTTGATTTTTTCTAGACCAGCTAAAGTATCAATCTTAGTAACAGCTAATGATGTCAATCCACTCACTCTAACTGCAGTTTTAATTATAACTAAATCAAGCCATCCACATCTTCTTGATCTTCCTGTATTTACGCCATATTCGTGTCCCTTTTCTCTAATCCAGTCTCCAGTCTCACCAAGTAATTCTGTTGGGAATGGTCCTTTACCGACTCTTGTAGTATATGCTTTTGTTATACCTACCGCATTAGTAATCATATTAGGCCCTATACCAGAACCACTTGAAACGCCTCCTGCTGTTGTATTAGATGATGTTACATATGGATATGTACCATAATCAATATCTAATAGCATTCCTTGAGCGCCTTCAAATAAAACCGTCTTATCGGCTTTAATTGCATCATATACCTTAACTGATGTATCTTGAACAAATGGTCTTAATTTCTTAGCAAAACCTAAGTATTCAGCTAGTATCTCATCAAAATTTAATGCTTCTCCACCTAATACTTTAGTGATATAAGCATTTTTCATTTCAACATTTTCTCTTAATTTTTCTATAAAAACATCTTCATGCAGTAAATCACAAACTCTGATTCCACATCTTTCAAATTTATCTGTATAACAAGGCCCGATTCCTCTACCTGTAGTACCTATATCATTTTTTCCTCTAGCTTTTTCTTTTAATTTATCTAGTACCTTATGGTATGGCATTATAAGCTGTGCTCTATCGCTTACTATTAACTTTTCAGGCGATATTTTAACTCCAACACCTTCTAAGTATTCTATTTCTTCAAATAAAGCCTTTGGATCTACAACTACTCCATTACCTATAACATTTAATTTATCTTCGTATAAAATTCCAGATGGTATTAATCGCAATTTGTATTCTTTATCACCAACCACTACTGTGTGACCAGCATTATTTCCACCTTGAAATCTAACAACTACATTAGCTTCCTCTGCTAAGTAATCTGTCATCTTTCCTTTTCCTTCATCTCCCCATTGAGCTCCTAAAACAATAAATGCTGACATTTATATTGCCTCCCTTAATATATAAAGTTTAAATAAATAACTTTAATTTTTATTATCAATTTGGAGTTTCATTAAATTTATTTTAACCTCTCCTTTTAAATAGTAGCAAAGTACTTTTCTATGGTCAACCACATATCGAATATTTTTTTGCTTTTTTTATAAATAATTCGTATAATTGTTTTATATTGTTATGATAAAGATCATGTTTTTGTAAATTTGAATATATTTAGCATATTAAGGAGTGTTTTTAATGAATATTTATGAAGAAGCCTTGAAATTTCATGAAGAAAAAAAAGGTAAATATGAAATCAAACCTACCTGTGAAGTTAAGACTGCTAAGGATCTAAGTCTTGCATATACACCTGGTGTTGCAGAACCTTGTCGTGAAATACATAAAGACCCAGCCAAAGCTTATATATATACTCGTAAATGGAATACAGTTGCTGTTATTTCTGATGGAACCGCGGTTTTAGGACTTGGAGACATTGGTCCACTTGCTTCTTTACCTGTCATGGAGGGTAAGAGTATTTTATTTAAGGAATTTGGTAATGTAGATGCATTCCCTATAGTTTTAGATACTAAAGATATAGATGAAATTGTTAATACAGTTGTAAATATCGCCCCAACTCTTGGAGGAATAAATCTAGAAGATATTTCAGCTCCTAGATGCTTCGAAGTTGAAAAAAGACTGAAAGAGAAATTAAGTATTCCAGTATTTCATGATGATCAACATGGAACAGCTATAGTTGTTTTATCAGGTCTGTTAAATGCTTTAAAAATAGTAAATAAAAAACTAGAAAGCCTAAAAATAATCATAAATGGTGCTGGATCTGCAGGAACTGCCATATGTAAGTTACTACTTTCTTCTGGGGCTAAAAATATAGTAATGTGTGATATAGATGGCGTAATAAGTAGGGATAAGGATTTAAGTCATAATATTTACATGCAAGAACTGGCTAATATAACTAATCCAAATAATGAAACTGGTACACTTAAAGATGTTATAAAAGGTGCAGATGTGTTTATTGGTGTTTCTGCCCCAAATATAGTTTCTAAAGATATGGTTAGAACTATGAACAAAGATGGAATAATATTTGCAATGGCTAATCCAACCCCTGAAATTTTTCCTGAAGATGCAAAAGAAGCTGGAATTGCAGTAATGGGAACTGGTCGTTCAGATTATCCTAACCAAATAAACAATGTATTAGCCTTTCCAGGAATATTTAGAGGTGCTTTAGATGTAAGAGCTACAGAAATTAATGAAGATATGAAAGTAGCTGCTGCTTATGCTATAGCAAATGCTATACCAGCTGATGAGCTGTCTCCTGATAATATAATACCAAAAGCATTCGATCTAAAAGTCCAAGCTTTAGTTGCTGAAGCTGTTAAAGAGGCGGCAATTAGAAGCGGCGTTGCTAGTATTTAGTATTCATGAATTCCAATTTTTGATTTCCTATTTCAAATAAAACCTACAATTGAATGATAAACTCAATTGTAGGTTTTATTATTTGTATTATTTTTCTATTAAGATTCTACCAAATAATATAATATTAAAAATAAATATTTTATCCACAACTTTACTTAAGCAATAATTATTCACAGAATAAATTTTATATAATTATCCACATTATAGTATTATAAATCTTATCCACAAGAAGCATCTTCAAGAATTATGTTGATAAATATATTATTCTCTTAAAACCAACTTAACTATAACCAATACTATAGGCAACCATAAACTATTTAATTAATTATTAATTACATTGGGAGTGAATCACATGAATAAATTACTAATACCTATAAGTGATGATAACTTTAAAGCTAAAGTTAATATAAGATTTAATAATATACTTGATGGCTTATATTCTTTCAAAAATTTTACTCTTGCAGCTAGTGATATTTATGATGGTGAGAATAAACTAATCAAATTAATAGAATATATTTTTGAGATCAATGATTCTAATGCTTATATAGATTTTTATATAAACAAAATTTCACCTGAAGACAAAAATAAGTTTTTTGATCTTCTTTCAGATGAAGATAGAGATATATTCACATCCCATTTAAATTTTGATGAACATACTGGTGTATTTTTTAGACTTGTTGATAAAGAACTTATACCATTCCTAGTTCGTTTAAATACAAGAGAAGTTTTCTTCGTCACTTTTTATTTTACTAATAAACCTATAACAATTTGGGGAAATTATAATTTAAAATTTCCTTGCTTTTTTAATACTCAAGAAGATTTTGAATTTTACTATAATATATCTAAATCATTTGGCCTCTTAATTAGTTCTGATTCGGAATATTAAATTTATAAAAAACGGTATGTTAAATAATTATAATTATTTAACATACCTCCACTTTTCAATTACTACATATTTTTAGATTTCTCTGCACACTTATCCATAGCCTGTATAACACTATTTCTAAAACCTAATTTTTCTAATTCAACTACTGCATCTATAGTAGTCCCAGCAGGTGAACAAACCATATCCTTTAGCTCTCCTGGATGTTTTCCTGTTTCTAAGACCATCTTTGATGATCCTAAGACACTCTGCGCTGCCATTTTATAAGCTTTAGCCCTAGGTATTCCTAATCTTACCGCTGAATCTGCCATAGCTTCAATAAACATGAAAACATATGCAGGTGATGATCCACATAATGCAATAAATGCGTGAAAATCTTTTTCTTCTAGTTGAACACATTCTCCGAAACTTTCAAATATCTTAAAGCAATAATCCAACTCATCTTTAGTGACATTCTTATTAGGGCATACTGCTGACATTGCTTGCCCTACAAGTGCTGGCGTATTTGGCATTGTCCTAATTATTTTAGCACTAGTATTAATCCATTCCTCCATATTGCTAATTGTAATTCCTGCAGCTATAGTAATAATCAATTTATCTGTTGTTAATTCCGATCTAATTTCACTTATCATTTCCTTAAACATAAAAGGTTTAATAGCTAAAATAATAACATCAGATTCTCTTGCAACAATTGCACTATCTAAAGTTGTTTTCACTTGGAAACTTTCTTCCAATCGCTTTGAAGAAGATTCAGTTTTAGTTGATACTATTATATCATCAGCCTTTATAAATCCAGATTTAATAAGACCTCCAACCATAGAACTTCCCATATTACCACAACCGATGAAACCAATTTTTTTATTCATATCATAGCCCCCATTAAAAAATTTTTGTTATTTATTCAAATTTTATCATTTTATATGAATATCTTAATTATAAACCACCACTATCATAGGATAGCTTGTATTAAAACTTCACAAACTATAATTAAATATGAAGGGAGGAATATATATGAAAGATAATTTTTTAGTATATAATAATTGTTTAATAAGCCCAAAAGAATTCATTAATTCCGTGCTATCTCTTGAGCTCGAAGAACAACTTCCTACATGTGAACTTGAAGAATCTTCAGATTTTTATTATATAAATGTAGATTCATTCTATGATAGTAAACATATATTAGAAATATCTTATAAAAATCATTTTTTAATATTAAAAATTATGTTTAATAATAATTCAAAAGAATTTTTATTTCAGCGAATTTTTTATTTATCAAAAGTTGATGTAAGTAATATTTTACTCCATGATAATAAAAGCAGTTTAAAATTAATAATTCCAAAAGCTGTTTAATAATAATCATATTATTAACATCATTTAAAGATATAAGAAATTTTATATTTATATAAATTTCTTATATCTTTTTTATTTAGTATTACTAATTATTTAAATTTTATTCCTTATGAATTAAATCTAAATTACCGAATTTACTATACTGACCAAGCCAAGCGAGTTTAACAGTTCCAACCGGTCCATTTCTCTGCTTAGCCATTATACATTCACCGATATTTTTATCTTCAGTTTCCTTATTGTAATATTCATCTCTATATAAGAACATAACAATATCAGCATCTTGCTCTATAGATCCTGATTCTCTTAAGTCAGATAACATCGGCCTATGATCTGCTCTTTGCTCCGGCGCACGTGACAGCTGAGACAAAGCTATTACTGGGCATTCCATTTCTTTAGCTAATGCTTTAATCGATCTCGAAATCTCAGATACTTCTTGTTGTCTATTATCACTACCTGATCCTCCAGACATAAGCTGCAAATAGTCTATTACAATTAGATCTATTCCATACTCCATTTTGAGTCTTCTACATTTTGATCTCATTTCCATAACTGTTACGCCAGCAGTATCATCTATATAAATTTTCGCCTTTGAAAGCGGACCTGCAGCCATAGCTATATTTTCCCAATCCTTATCTTCTAAAGTTCCAGTTCTAAGGCTTAACATATCTACGTTTGCTTCTGAACAAAGAAGTTTATATGCCAATTGCTCTTTAGACATTTCCAGAGAAAAGACTACAACACTTTTATTTTCTCTAAGAGCCGCATGTTCCACAATATTTAGTGCAAATGTTGTTTTACCCATTGAAGGTCTAGCTGCTATTAATATCATATCTCCACTTTGAAATCCGGATGTTTTTGCATCTAGATCAGTAAAGCCAGATCCTACACCAGTAATTGTTCCCTTATTGTTGAACAATTTCTCTATTTGTGCAAATCCTCTTTCTAATACATCACTTAAAGGTTCGAAATCCTTTGATGTTCTTTTTTCAGCTATATTAAATATTTTCTTTTCGGCACTATCCACGACATCTTCCACATTACTTTGATTATTATAACTTTCTTCTATTATTGCAGTTGATGACTTAATAAGTTTTCTCAACGTAGATTTATCAGAAACAATTTTTATATATGCGCTTAAGTTTGCAGTAGTTGGTACAGAAGAGCTTATTTCTGTTATATAGGTTACCCCTCCAGCTCTCTCAAGCATATCAGAACTCTTCAAATATTCTAATAGTGTTAATAAATCTACTGCTATATCATTTCTAAACATTTCTTGTATAGCCTTATATATTACCTTATGACCATCTCTATAAAAATCCTCTTCTTCTAAACTCTCTAGAACTTTGGCAATAGCATTTTTATCTATGATCATAGATCCTATAACTGATTGTTCCGCTTCTATGCTTTGAGGCAAACTCCTCATAACTGATGCATCCAAGTTTTATTCCTCCTATCTAATTATCAATTGACAATTAATTTTCCCTTTATCTTTTGTATATCATCATTCTAATTTTATCATTTCTTAGTTGCAAAAAAAAGTCTCCTTCATATTAAGGAGACCTATTTCATTAAATTAAATAAAGGCAATATCCATAATCTCTTTTATAGATCCTACAGCTCTAATATCTATGTCATCAGTATTTAGAGGAATTTCGTTTTTATTATCACTTGGAATTAAAACAGTTTTTATTCCCATTCTTCTAGCCCCATATATTTTTTCAAATATTCCTCCAACTGGTTTGACATTTCCTTTGAGTGATATCTCTCCTGTAATAGCCATATCTTGTCTTATGGGTTTGTTTAACAACGAACTTATTATGCAAATGGTAATAGCTGCACCTGCTGAAGGTCCATCTATTTTTCCTCCACCAACTATATTAACATGAATATCATAATCTTTAATGTCTTTATCGGTTAAGCTTCGAATTACTGAAGCAGCATTAAATACGGAATCCTTAGCCATACTTCCAGCTGTATCATTAAATCTTACTATACCTGAACCCTTTTTCTTTGCAGCAAAAACGGTAGCTTCAATTTCAATTGTAGATCCTAAAAAACCACTAACACCTAATCCATATACATGGCCAACTTCGCTTTTGTCTACATTGCTTAATCTTTCATATGGTGTATATCTTCCAACTGATATTACCTCATCTAAATCTGATAATTTTATTTCTAAGTTATCAACAAATCTTTTAGATCGGTGTAACGCATATCCATATGTGTCTGTCAGAATATTTACAGCTTTTCTACCCTCAAATGTATAATTACTTATCTTTTTAGCAACCCCATCTTCTAATTTTACCTTTAATTTCTTAGCTGCATCTTCTACTATAAATACAACATCCTTTGAAGAAAGAGGTTCAAAATACACTTCTGTACATCTAGACCTTAAGGCTGGGTTAATTTCACTTGGACTTTTAGTTGTAGCGCCAATTAAAACAAAGTCTGCTGGCGCTCCATTATCAAAAAGATATTTTATATATTTAGGAATTGTTTCATCATCTGGATCATAGTATGATGATGAAAATTCTACTCTTTTATCTTCTAAAACCTTCAACAGCTTATTTTGAAGCATAGAGTCCAATTCTCCAATCTCATCTATAAATAGTATACCTCCATGCGCCTGTGTAACTAAACCTGGTTTAGGTTCTGGTATCCCAACCTCAGCCAGATCCCTTTTACTTCCTTGATATATTGGATCGTGTACCGATCCTAGCAATGGGTTTGTTATTTCTCTAGGATCCCATCTTAATGTAGTACCATCAACTTCAACGAATTTAGATTTGTCATCAAAAGGAGTAAATGAAAGTTTTTTAACCTCATCTAAAGCTAATCTCGCTGCTGTAGTTTTTCCAACTCCCGGAGGTCCATATAATATTATATGTTGTGGATATGGTGATGAAAGCTTTGATATTAATGATCTTATAGCTCTTTCTTGCCCAACTACTTGCTTAAAATCCGTTGGTCTTAAAAAGCTCATAATATTTTTACTAGTAATTCTACTATCTAATTCTATTAAATTATTTAACTTGCTGATAGTCTTTTTATTTTCAGAACCCTTTTGCTTGTTTATAACTGAAAGTCTAACTTCATCTATATACTTTTCCTGCTTTTCCATAATAGATTGTTCAACTTGAGATTCAATTTTATTTTGAACATATCTTTTTGCTAGTTCATTTGAAATTAACCTAACTGTTCTATTTATGGCTTTTTGCAATTCTTCTTCCTTAGGTGTAACTTTTAAATCTTTTCCCTCTGCTAATATAGTATTTAGTGCGAAAACTTTATCGCAAAGATTTGATGATTGAATGAATTTATCTAGTTTAAACCTAACTGTTCTAGCCCTAAAAGCTCCTTTGTCGAGTACATTCTTAGTTATAGAAAATAAAGCCTCGATTTGTGATTCTAATGATAAGGTTCCTGAAATAATATCCTGCAATAAGCTTGCGTCATCATATGAATTCAAAATTAATCCTCCTTATTCTTGTGGAACAATAATCACCTTCATTTTAGTGCTAACTTCTGGATATAGTTTAATATCAATTTCATATCCACCTGCTAATTTTATTGTATCCATAACAATTTTCTTTTTATCTATTTCAATCTTATACTGTTCTCTAATTAATTCTGCAACATCTTTACTAGTAATTGCACCAAATAACTTTCCATTTTCTCCTGTCTTAGCTTTAATTTTTATTTCTTTTCCTTTTAATTCTTCAGCTAATTTTTGTGCTGCTTCAAGTTCTGCTAACTTTTGTTTTCGCTCATTTTCTTTTTTATTATTCAAAATGTGCATATTTGCAGCACTAGCTTCTTGTGCTAATTTCCTTGGAAATAAAAAGTTTCTTGCATACCCATCTGAAGCCTCAATAATATCACCTTTTTTACCTATCTTTTTAACATCTTGTAATAAAATAACTTTCATAACTTATTCACCTATCCTTAAGTATTTTTTCATTACTTCTTTTAATTCAACAATTACTTCCTCAATTGTCTTATTTGATATTTTTACACCAGCAATATTCATATGCCCTCCTCCGCCAAGTGCTTCTAGCACTACTTGAACATTAATATCGCCCACTGACCTTCCACTTATATATATATCATTATTTACTTCGCCTAAAACAAAGCTTACAGATATTCCAGATATATTTAGCAATTCATCTGCTGCCTTTGCTATAATTACTGTATCAATATTTTTAGGCGTTATAGCAATAGCTGTATTATCTTTTACTTCAGCAGATTTTATAGTCTCAGCAATAAGTAAATAATCTTCTAGGTCATCAGTAAACATCTTTTTAATTTCTATAGGATCTGCTCCCAAGGATTTTAAAAATGATGCAGCATCAAAAGTTCTGACACCAGTTTTAAAAGAAAATCCTTTTGTATCCATAAAAATACCTGCAAGCAAACCTTCTGCTTCTGTTCTTGTTAATTTAGGCTTATCAACCATATACTGAATAATTTCTGTGACCATCTCTGATGTAGATGAGGCATATACTTCTATATAATTAAGTATATCATGCTCTATCATATCAGGACTTCTTCTATGGTGATCTATTATTACTTTTCTTTGAGATTTATCTACTAGCGATAAATCAGCAACATAACTCTTATTATGGACATCCACAATGATCACTAGTGTTTGGGCATCTAAATCACTTTTTGCATCTTCTACTGATATAAATAAATCATCATATTTAGATTCCTTGCTTAATTTATTTAAGAAATATCCGATTGCAGTAATATCATTATTTAATATAATTTTACAGCCCATCCCCAATTGCTTAACCACGCTAGCCAATCCGACTGCAGATCCAAAGCAATCCATATCAGGATTCTTGTGCCCCATTATATAAACCTTGCTACTCTCTCGAATTAGTTCACTCAAAGCTCTAGCTATAACTCTCGCTTTTACTTTAGTCCTTTTTTCTATTTCCTTTGAATTTCCACCAAAAAACTTTATATCATCATTAGTTTTAACAACAACTTGATCTCCACCTCTGCCCAACGCTAACTCTTTAGCTATATTAGCATTGTTATGATTTTCAAGCGGAGACATTCCACCTTTGCCAACACCAATAGATAAAGTAATTTCAATTGAATTTCCCTTATCTATTTTTGATATTACTTCCATTATATTAAACTTATGTTTTATTTCATCTTCAATGTACTTATCTTGAATTGATAATACATATTTATTGGTATCATATCTTTTAATCATTGCTTTTAAGTTATTGGCATATGTGTTTATTGTTCTTTCTATTTCAGCTACTAAAAGCGGTCTATTATTATCATCGGTTTTATCTATTACTTCTGTAAAATTATCTACTTCTATTAACATTACACTCTCTTGAGTGGTTTCGTAATCTATGAGCTTTGTAATGTCATTAAAAGATAATAAGTATAGATTTTTTTTATTTTTAGTTTCAATCAAAGTAGCGTATACATCATATAATTTATTTTGTATGCTTAATCTTTGATGCAAATTATTTTCATTCTTTAAAAAATCATCTAGATTTATCCCTCTAGCTATACTTAAAATATTCTTTTCAGTATTTTCTTCATCTGATTTTAAAGTGTTAAATAAATTATTATACCAAACTATTTCTCCATCTTCTTTTATCAATACTAATGGATATATTGACTTTAATGCATTCTCTGATATACCTTTATTTATACTTTTTATAAATTGGTTAAAATCATTTTCCTTTTCCAAATAATAATTTAATTGGTGGAAATTATCTATAAAATAGATTACTAGGATAATTATACCTATACCTGTATAATTATATGCAAATAATAGTATTAAAATTGTAATTAGTAATCCAGGCTTAAGCAAACGTTTAAGCATAGTTATCCAATTCATAAAAAGCCTCCTAAGAATATTTAATCTCTTCTGTTACTAATATAACGCTTCAACTTACTTAAGCTTTTGCCTTCTTTTTCAACTTGATCCTCTGCTCTTACCCCTAAATCTAATTTTGATTTTATATTATGGTCTATATCTACCAATGAATATCCTAACTTATCACCTAGAATATATAGTATAATTATAGCTCCTGAAATACAATCTAAAATAGAATCACGGGCTACATTGTTACCTTTTGTCAATAGTCTGAAAAACTCTCCTATTATACAAAGAAGTTGTGCTTTTAAATCTTCTATAATTTTAATGTTAGTCATTATATTAAAATTATCTTTTCTCATAGTCTATCACCTCTCTCAAAACCCTTGTATTATTATTTTAATTTTTTTTTGTGAGTATTGCAAGAATTTATAGACAATTTGCTATATTTTTCCACAAAGTTGAGAGATTGATTTAATAATAATATTTTTTTATATTAAAAACCCCCTGATTTCTCAGGGGGGATATTACTACTACCATTATTCTGTTGTAAATGGTAATAATGCTATGTTTCTTGCTCTCTTAATTGAAGATGTTAATTCTCTTTGGTGCTTAGCACAAGTTCCAGAAATTCTTCTTGGAAGAATCTTTCCTCTTTCTGTAACATATTTTCTAAGCTTATTTATATCTTTATAGTCGATAAATTCAGCTTTATCTACACAAAAAGCACAAACTTTTTTTCTAGATCTTCTCATTTTACCGCCAGGTCTTCTACCGTTGTTACCTTCTTCTCTGCTCATCATATTCCCTCCTTACTTAAAATTTTAGAAAGGCATATCTCCGTCATCTACCGGAGTTATATCCTCTTCAAATCCACCACTGAATGCATCATTCGCTGGTGCTGAATATTCATTGCTATTACCAAAACTATTTCCTGATGAATTACTTCCTTTACTTCCTAGGAATTCAACTCCACCAAATTGATCTGCTACAACTTCGGTAACATATCTCTTAGTTCCGTCTTTCGCATCATAACTTCTGGTTTGGATTCTACCACTAATAGCCACTTGGCTACCTTTACTCATGTAATTAGCAGTACTTTCAGCTTGTTTGCCCCATACTACTACAGGAACAAAATCTGCTTCTCTTTGGCCAGTTTTTGTATTATATTTATCAACTGCTAATGTTAAGGTTGTTACTGCTGCTCCACTTCCTGGAGTAAATCTTAGTTCTGGATCTTTTGTTAATCTTCCGATTAGAACTACTTTATTCATTTACAACGCCACCTTATACTTGTTCATTAACAATGATATGTCTTATAACACCATCAGTGATTCTGAATATTCTATCTAACTCTCTTGGTAATTCAGGGTTAGCAGTAAAGTTAACTAAAGTATAAAAACCTTCACTAACTTTTGAGATTTCATAAGCAAGCTTTCTCTTACCCCAGAAATCAACATTTTCTACTGTTCCTCCACCATTTTCTATAACACCCTTAAACTTTTCGATGTTAGCTTTTACAGTTTCTTCATCGAATGATGGGTTTAATATAAATATAGTTTCGTACTTTCTCATTAATTTCACCTCCTCCCCTCGGACTAACGGCTATGCTTTGCATAGCAGGGATTACAATTAATGATTATACCATTAAAAAAAGAATGAATCAAGTTATTTTGCTAACTTTCTGCAGCAATTACTATTTTTTTTGCTTCCTTTTTAAATTTCACTCTGGGAATCATTACGATTCTACCACAGCCAGTACATTTTATTTTTATATCTGCACCTACCCTTATTATTTCAAATTGATTTGAACCGCATGGATGTTGCTTCTTCATTTCAACCACATCTCCGAGATTAAAGTTTTCTACCATTACTCCCCATCCTTATCTATATTTTCATTGTCTAATTGTTTCTCATCTAAAGATACATTTATTCTATTTTTATCTAAAGCTAACTTTATTGCCATTCTAAGCTCTCTTTCCATTTTCCATTGCATTAATGGTTTTGCATTACCTACTACTCTTATTGTAACTTTTGATACTTCAAGAGCTATGACCCCAGTTATTTCTATGGATTCACCTATATACTCTTCATTTTTGCTCTTAAAATCGTCACAAGCAGCTCTTATAACGTTAATCACTTTTTGAATATCTTCCAGTGGAGATATATCTATATCTACCATAAACCTAATATCATTCCTCGAATGATTTGTAACTCCGCCTATTGACCCATTTGGAATTGAATGTATATCCCCTGTAAAATCTTTAATAACGGTGGCTCTAATTCCTATACTTTTGACAATTCCGTTAAAACTTCCTATTGTTACATGATCTCCTACTCCAAATTGATTTTCAAATAAAATAAAAAATCCATTAATTAAATCTTTTATTAGACTTTGCGCACCAAGACCAACTGCAATTCCACCTATACTCGCAAACGTAAATGACATACCACCAAATACAATTGATATTATTATTGTTATCCCCATAAAATATACTGAATATTTTAAAACACTTTTCAATACTTCCCCCAAAGTTTTTGCCCTTTGAGAATCCAAAGAAATCACTGCATTGCTTTCAATCTGCTTATCAACAAACTTTTTTATTAAATGCTTACCTATTTTTATAGAAAAATACATTATAATAATTACAACTGCTATTTTAAGTGCTTTATTTATTATTAGCTCGATTGATTTAACACTTATGATATCTACTAGCGTACTATTAATATTAGATTTCAATTCTTTTAAAAATTGGAAATCTTCCTCTAACTCTATTAAGTAATTACCATACAAACATAATCCCCCTTCCTATTTATCAATTAGTATATATCCTTCATCATTTCTATAGTATATATTTTTATATTCCATCAAATCATTATTTATTATGTTATCTATATCTGCCTTTTTATCTATTCTCACGCATATCCCACAACTCATAGTTATAGATGTAGGAGTTGGCATTATTCTAAACTCTAGATCTAATTCTTTTAATTTTTTTTCTGCTGACATTGCATCATATGTATTTTTGAATACTATTATATAATAATCCATATTTACACCACCTATATAATCTTTATTATAACTTATATTAATATTATATATATTTTTTTAAATTTATAAAGGTTAAGAACACATTCATATAAAAACTTCATAAATTTAGTGAAAAATATATCTTTTTATTTTATAATTATATAGAAATGCAATTAGAAGGAGAATATAATGTTTTCAGTAATTAACATATTAAAAGCTATATTAATTGGTTTTTTTACAGGTTTTGTTGCCTCTATACCTTTGGGGCCCTCAGGCCTTGAATCTGTTAGTCGTTCAATATCAAAAGGTTTTAAAGAGGGATTTAAAGTATCACTTGGTGCTGTATCCGCAGATATAACATATATAGTAATTATAAACCTAGGTCTTTTTACAATACTTACTAGAAATCCTAAGTTTCACAGTCTATTTTGGATAGTATCTGGTATTGTTTTAATTATATCTAATAAAATATCATTTACAGCTAAAAAACCAGACTTTAACTTAGAAAAATCAATTTATAGACGTTCATCAAATGGTTTTTTAACTGGTTTTTTGATAACGTTTCTCAATCCAACAACTCCATCATTATGGATTGCATTAAGTGGAACCATATTCAATGTTTGGAGACATCATGGAAGGATATATTTTATATTCTCAATCTCATCAATGATAATTGGAAGTATAACTTGGTTCTGCTTTCTTAATATTTTAGTAAGTAAAGGTTTTAAAAAATTTAAACCTGATTTGGCCAATAATACAACAAAAATATTGGACTACTTCCTATTTGCTTTGGGTATAATATTTATTATTTGGGGCTCTTACAAATTATTTTTTTAGAGGTGAATACTTGATATGGAAGTTTACTTAGATAATTCATCAACAACTTTTCCTAAACCAAAGCAAGTTATTAATGCTATGTGTGACTATATGCTAAATGTAGGTGGCAATGCAGGCCGTGGAAATTACAGTAATTCTCTTCAAAGTAATAGATATCTTTATGATGCAAGAGAATTAATTTGTAACTTTTTTGGTTATGATTCCCCTAGTAATGTTATTTTTACAAACAACGTTACTACATCTTTAAACATATTAATCAAAGGCATTTTAAGGCCTGGTGATCATGTAATAACATCTTCAATGGAACATAATTCTGTTATTAGACCATTATTCTTTTGTAAGGAGAACCTTCAAATTGAATTAGATATAGTAGCTGCAAATTCTGAAGGTTTTATCAATGCCGATGATTTAAAAAAGAAAATTACTAATAAAACAAAGCTAGTTGTAATGACTCAAGCATCTAACGTCACAGGCTCAGTACAAGACCTATATAACATCGGTAAAATATGTAATGAAAACAACATTTTTTTCATTGTTGATTCTTCTCAGGGTGCCGGTGTTTTAGATATTAATATGAAAAATATAAAAGCTAATGCGATAGCTTTTACGGGACATAAAAGTTTATTGGGTCCGCAAGGAATTGGTGGATTTATATTGGACCCTAAATTTAATGACTCTTGTTCAAGTCTAATACACGGCGGTACTGGAAGTCTTTCTTATTCTTTATCACAACCAGACTTTCTACCTGATAAGTTTGAATGCGGAACTCATAATCTTCCAGGGATAGTTGGATTATCAGAATCTATTAAATATATAAACTCAGTAGGTTTAAATTCAATTTATGAACACAATAACTACTTAATAAAACATATGCTAGAAGGTTTGCTAAACATCAAAGGAATAACTGTTTATGGTGATTTATCTGGCAAAAGGCTAAGTTCATGTATTTCTATAAATCTTAATTCCCTCGATCCTTCTGAATTGGGATATTATTTAGAATGTGAAGGAATAAAGACTAGATCTGGTTTGCATTGTTCTCCATTAGCACACAAGACCATAGGTAGTTATCCATCTGGAACTGTCAGACTAAGCATTAGTTATTTTACAACTAAGGAAGAAGTTAATTATGCGCTTACGGTTCTAAATAAAATTTCAAAAAATCTATAACAACAAATATTTCAAGTGCTCTTAGCACTGGCCTTAATACATACCTTTTATATTATTTTCTTGTTAGATGTGATTATTAATTTAATTTGTATTCTATTTATTATTTTTAGACGATGAATAAAACCTCTTTTTATTGGAAATAAATCTAATAAAAGGAGGTTTTCTTATGTGTCAAAATTTTTCTGTAAACTCATCTTCACTGGCTTCTTGTACTAAAATCAAAGATTATTTATTGACTGAATTACAACCAATACTTTATGAAGATAGGCCAATTATATTTATTTGTATTGGAAGTGATAGATCTACTGGAGATTCATTAGGCCCATTAGTAGGACATAAATTAAAACATTTTTCTAAGAATAATATACATATATTTGGAACACTCGAAAATCCAATACATGCAAAAAATATAGTAAGTAAATTAAATGAGATAAATTTTAATTTTATAAATCCATATATTATAGCAATCGATTCTTGTTTAGGATCTATAAATAATATAGGTAAAGTTTTCATACAGAAAAAGCCTCTACTTCCTGGTTTGGCTTTAAATAAGAACCTTCCTGCCGTTGGTGATATGAGCATAACTGGTATTGTAAATGTATCCGGAGGATTTGATTTTTTAGTTTTACAAAATACTAGATTATATACTGTTATGAATCTCGCAGATTCAATTTCTAGAGGTATCTATTATTTTATTTTAAAGAGCTTAGATAGGCCTAACACTACTAGCACTTCTGTAAATATTCAATTTTAGTAACTTTTAATTCTTAATTGCTTTAACAAAACAATTCTCATTTCTATGATTATTAATTTATTTTAAACTTATATAGTTGCCATCAGTGTAATACTATTTTGTATTATTTTTCAATAAAGATTGTTTCACGTGAAACAATCTTTATTTTCTTTGCTAATTTTCTTTTAATAAAAACTTTCTAGCCATGCGTGGTATATTATAATTTAATAGTTTTCTGGTTTTTAACATAACTATAATTATTTACTTATAAACAAAATAATTAATCTATGTAAGTTCTAATAAATTTTATACATTTTAACGCATAGCCTGCCTATTGTTTGTGTGAGAACCTTATTTATTGTTCCAATGAAATTTTATATAGAAGCTCGAATACTAATCTAACTTTTAAAGAATGTATTGTTTATCACTGATGATTTTACCCCTTCCTATAACCCCTCAATTAGATTTAGGCCAGGACTATATTGAGATAAAAACATTAATTCAAGTCTATTTTTCAGTTTCTCCAAAAGCAGTTGTATCAATTTAGCATGATGAACTTTAGCATTATCAAGAATAATAACTATCTTACCTTTTTTTTGGATATTGCGTAAGCACCTTCTTAAAAAACTCAAGGAATGCTACAGCATCATATTTTTCATGTTCTTCACAATATACATGGCCACTTTCATAATCTAGTATTCCTATTAATTTTACGCCTACCACATTTCAATAATTAGGTATACTTCCTTATTTCCCTTTTATAAACCAAGTCTTTTGAATAGCCTGATAATCTCTTATCATTGATTAGTCTTGAAATAAGGTAATATCAATTAAGTCATCAAGGTGTGTTTTTTTAGATATTCAAAATCCTTCTTGAAAATTTCTTGTTTCTCTTTATCAGACTTTTTAAAACATATGTTGGTTTTGTACAACTCAAATTTAATCTGTGAAGTATAACTGCCATACTGCTATGTTTTATAGTAATTCTAAAATTAACCCTGACCCGTTGACATATTAATTTTATAGTCAAGTTTTTTATTGATTCAACCCCCACTTCGTCAATCGTATTATTTGTTATCACATAAATAAGTTCTTGTTATTGCTCAGGATTTAATTTTCTAGGGGCACCAGGTGGCTTTTTTAAGCAAGGCCCTTTAATCCATTGACTTTATATTTTTTAATATAGTCACCAACAGTATGCTCTTCTAATCCTTCCATTTCTACAATCATCTTATTAAAAAAACTTAGACGTGTTTTTAAACTACAGGATCCCGCTTATACATTCGTACACTTTTAGATTCTGTCATTGCCGTTAAGTTCTAATACTATACTGCACTCTTATTATCTTCTATGGTAATTCTATTTAGATTTATTTTATATAGCCTTATCAAATAATATAAATATGAGTTAAGAAGAAATGAATTTTACTAATTAGAACTTATATATAGTAATTATATTTGCCTTACAGTTTCACTTTTTCATTATGTAGTCCTATTATAAATTATTTACATATTTAAATTTTTTACTCTATGTATAATATCCACACTTATTATATTTCATCTAGCGATTCTAAACTATATCCAAATACATATCATAATACTATCATACATTTCAAAATATTTTAGATTACATTCAATTGATGAATTTTAATTATGTAAAATATGTTTAATCAGCATATACCTAAAATAACTCTTCTGTAGTATTATAATTAAATTGACCTTTTTTCTTAAAAAAGTATTCATTCAAGCTCATAAAAATAAAACATTATTTAAATTATAATTCCAAATCGTTTTGATCTACGTTAAAACTGCTTACTAATTCATCGTTACATTTATTAGTCCTATATTCAAAAGATGAATATGAATGAGCAAAATAAACTTTTTTCATCAGTTTTAGTCTCAATCGTTGGCAAACTAGCAAATCTAAAACTATTACCACTTGTTAATTGTAAAGACTTTACTAAGCTGAATTCCATAAATGTACTAAATACTTTTAATCTCATCAATAACTTCAAGATATGAACCTTGGTATAAATTTTATACATAATGGCATCTCTATTCTTCCTCAAGAATTGCTAGAAGTATATATTTCATTATTGATTTCACTACATTTAATTTAAAAGGTATACTTGCAATCATATTATATAATCTAGAAACGCTTTGACTTCTATAATTTCAAGTTTTTTCACATAATAATCTAAATATTTTCATATATAATTCTTTATCTTCTTATATATAATTTTTCTTTAAAATATTGCCATGAAAACTATATGATATTTTCCATTCCGTTTACTATACTATAAATTATCAATATCCATAACATATATGCCTCTTGTAGCTCATAGTTCAAGTCAGCGAACATATTATAATTTTGCAACAGTGATTTATTTCTTCACTTATAGTCAAAAGCTTTCTGCAACCATAAGTAAAACTTGTGGCATTTTTAAATACAAAAATAGAGCACCAAATTTATTGGTGCTCACTTAACTAAACAATTTAACTAATTTTTATTTTCTTTATTAGCTGCTTCATTTAAAACGTATAATTCTTCCTCCGAAAGATCATATCTTGATATTCCCTTATCAATTGGTTTTGCATAAGTTGTACTTTCTTGCCTTCCATATATACCAGTTAAAATAACTCCGTCATTTCTATCATCTAGCATAGCTATCGAAAAGCTCAAGTCACTACCAACGTTCTCGAATGCCTTATATCTCATAATTGCTACTTTTTGAACACAATCCTTCATCTTAACTTCTAATCTCTTACATTCTTCTAGAGCCTTATCAGATCTTTCTTTAGCATCTTCAATACTATCTAATCTTTCCAGTAGCATTTCTTCTAAATTATTATTACTAGTACCTTTCATTAATTTTCTGTATCTGCTTTCTACTTTTCCAACTGCTTTAAATAATACCACTACTATTATAAATAATAATATAATTATTATTGCCATTCCAATTAATAAATATGGCATTATATCATTCATTGCACTAATTAGCATATCCAATTTTATGTCATTCCTTTCATAATTGTTTCACGTGAAACATTACATATTAATAATGTCTAGTATTCTTTGAAGATCTTCCTCTGAATAATATTCAATCTCTATTTTACCCTTGTTTTTCTTGTTTAAAATATTTACCTTTGTTCCAAAATAGTTCTGAAGCTGATTCTTAATTTCTTTATAATAAGGATTTACTTCTCCTATATTTTCATTATTTTTTTCCTTTTCAATATCATCATTAATTCTTTTTATTAATCTTTCTAATTCTCTCACGGATAATTTTTCATCAATTACCTGCTGAGCTATTTCATACTGTTTCTGCTTATCATTTATTGAAAGAAGTACTCTTCCATGTCCTTCCGTTATGATACTCTCAATTATATATTGTTGAACACGTTCATCCAGATTCATCAATCTCATTGTATTAGCAATAGCAACCCTTGATTTTCCTATTCTCTTACTTAATTCTTCTTGTGTGATTTTAAAATCATTTAACAATTTTCTATATGCTAAAGCCTCTTCTATTGGATTTAAATCTTGGCGTTGAATATTCTCTATCAATGATATTTCTAATATATCTTTATCACTTAATTCCATTATTATTGCTGGTACTTCTTTTAAGCCAACCATTTTAGCTGCTCTCCATCTACGCTCTCCAGCAACTATAATGTATTTATCATTTTTTAGCTCTCGTAAAATTAAAGGTTGAATAACACCATGAGCTTTGATTGACTCTGCTAATTCAGCTATCTTTTCTGAGTCAAACAATTTTCTTGGTTGGTCTTCATCACTTTTAATTTTATTTATAGGAATGAGAAAACTATTGTTTTCTTGCGCAGCATTATCTGATTCCTCCGGTATAAGTGCGCCTAATCCTTTTCCTAAAGTGAATTTCTTTGCCATTCTATCACCTACTGTCTCTCTAAAAACTCTTTAGTTAATTTTACATACGCTTCAGCGCCTTTACATTTTTCATCATACAACATTATCGGAAGTCCAAAGCTTGGCGCCTCTGCAAGCCTTACATTTCTAGATATTGTAGCTTCATATACCTTATTTTTAAAATACTTTTTTACTTCTTTCAAAACTTCATTACTAAGATTTGTCCTATAATCGAACATTGTCATTACTACGCCTTCGATTTCTAGCTTTTTATTAAGAGATTTTTTTACTAATTGTATGGTGTTGATTAACTGACTAACTCCCTCCAATGCATAGAATTCGCATTGTATTGGTATTAGCACCGAATCTGAACATGTTAATGCATTTATTGTTAATACCCCTAAAGACGGTGGACAATCTATAAACACATAGTCATATTCTGATTCAACTTCTTTTAATTTATTCTTCATTATATTTTCTCTATCACTTCTATTTATAAGTTCCACTTCTGCGCCAGCGAGTTCCATCGTTGACGGTGATATGTACAAATTCTGGACTAAATCACTTCGTACTATAGATTCTTTCATAGTAGTATCAGAAATTAATACATCATAAATGGATAAGTCTAAATTACTTTTATCCAGTCCTAATCCACTTGTAGTATTTCCTTGAGGATCTATGTCTATAGTTAATACTCTATAACCTTCCATTGCTAAGTACGCACATAAGTTTATATTAGTAGTTGTTTTTCCAACGCCACCTTTTTGATTAAAAATGCAAATTACCTTCATAAGTACAGCCCTAAAAGAGCGTCCCCCCTTTCCATATTAATATTATATATACTTTTTTATTATAATAAAAGAATTATGTTCTAAAAAACAATAACTCTTAATAAAATATATTCTATTATAAAATATTCTTCATTAATTCTTAATTTTCTGTGTATAAATATGATTGACAATTCTATATTTCTATATTTATAAATATAAGATTAATACATATTTGAAATAATAAATTTACATTTAAAATTTCAGTAATGTAAAACCAAAACCTAAGTTAAGACCAAAATTTTAAAATTCAACTACAACATGTATATATAATTAAAGTTAAGGTAATACTTGGTAAAACCTTAACTTCCAATTATTCCTCTTATTTTTTTGTTTTTGGTATCTTTACTACTACTTCTATAAATTCATCATCATCTTTATATGCATATTCAGCTGGAATATCAAATTTCTGCAAAACTTGTTTTATTGTATTAACATAAAGTTTAGCCGGCAATACGCCTCTTATATTTCTTTTATTCTTATTTTTTAATTCTTCTCCAGCTAATTTAAGCAATTCTTTATTAATTAATTCTTCTGTTTTCTTAACATTTAATCCGTCTTTTATTACTTTTTGAACAATTCTTAACTGCATTTCTTCAGTTGGAATTGTTAACAATGCTCTTGCATGTCTTTCAGTTAATTTATTCTTTAAACATAATTCTCTAACTTCACTACTTAACTTTAGCAATCTTAATTTATTAGCGATTGTTGATTGTTTCTTTCCCATCTTCTTTGCTAATTCATCTTGTGTAAAATTATGATCACTTATTAAATTATAATACGCCTCTGCTTCTTCTATGTAATTTAAATCTTCTCTTTGAAGATTCTCAAGTAGAGCTATCTGAGCAGATTCAGAGTCAGTTATATCTATAATATTGCAAGGAACCGTCTCTAACTCAGCTAACTTAGCTGCTCTAAGTCTTCTCTCTCCTGCTACCAATTCAAAGACCTCTCCACGCCTTCTTACAGTAATTGGTTGAATTATTCCATGTTCTCTAATTGATTGTGATAATTCTTCTATAGCTTCTTCATTAAAATATTTACGCGGTTGATAAATATTTGGAATGACTTTATTTATGTTAATACTTACTATTTCATTATTCATGTTCCCAACCCATCCCTTATTAAAATACTACATACATATTTTACCTTGTTATCCTTATTTGCCTATTTAACTCCTACCTTAATATTTTATCATATACCTGCTTACATAATCAAATTTCAATTATTTATGTAATATCTTTATTTAATTGGATTTTTACTTATTAACCCTGCTCTTCTTGGATATCCCTTAGGAGATCTATCTATCTTTTTCACGACAACTAAATTATGTTTTAATTCTGTATCTTCAATGTTAATTTCACAAACTTCCAATATTTTTCCACCTAAAATCTTTATTGCATTTGCGCTCTCTATAATTTCTTGATCAACTGACGGACCTTTTAGCGCAATAAAACTTCCTCCAACTTTTACATATGGTAAGCATAATTCAGATAATACACTCATATTTGCAACAGCTCTAGATGTTGCAATATCAAAATTCTCTCTTAGCTTAACATCCTTTGCTCCATCTTCAGCCCTGGAATGTATAGTTGTTACATTAGATACTCCAATTCTATTAATAACTGTGTTTAAAAAACTCACTCTTTTGTTCAATGAATCTAATAATGTAACATTCAAATCAGCTCTCATTATTGCAATAGGCAAACCTGGAAAACCAGCTCCTGTACCAACATCTATTAAGCTTCTAGCAATTTTGAATTCATCTCTTTTAAATGCTTTTATTGAATCAATAAAATGCTTTTTGATTATTTCTTCATCATCAATTATAGCTGTTAAATTAATCTTTTCATTCCATTCTTGAAGAAGTTTCATATAATCAATAAATTTTTCATACTGCTCTTTCGATAGTTGTAAACCAACATCTTCTGCTGATTTAGACATTAAATCATAAAACTTCATAATTCCTCCAATAATAATTAATTATTTATTATAATAATGTTCAAGATAAATAAGTAATACCGAAATATCTGCTGGAGACACTCCTGAAATACGTGTTGCCTGACCTATGCTTATTGGCCTAATATCACTTAACTTTTGTATTGCTTCAGTTCTTAATCCCTTAATATCACTATAATTAATATCCTTAGGTAATAACTTCTTCTCAAATTTCTTAAATTGAGCAACTTGTTCAAGCTGACTTTGGATATATCCTTCATATTTTGTTAATATATTAATTTGCTCTCCAACGTCATGAGGTAATTCTGGTCTTTCTGAATCTATTTGTTTTAAATCAAAGTAATCTAATTCAGGCCTTTGTAGCAGTTCATAAAAAGTAATTGGCTTTCTTAATTCAGCTGAATTTAATGATATTAAAAATTCATTTATTTCTTTTTTATTAGTTACCTTTAAATTCTTTAATCGTTCTAATTCATTTTCAATATTTTGTTTCCTCTTTATAAATTTATCATATCTTTCCTCTGTAACTAATCCAACTCTATATCCTAAATCCGTTAATCTAAAATCCGCATTATCTTGCCTCAATAATAATCTATATTCTGCCCTTGAAGTCATCATCCTATAAGGTTCATTAGTCCCTTTTGTAACTAAATCATCTATTAGAACTCCTATATAAGCATCAGATCTAGTTAATATTAGTGGTTCTTTTTCTTTAATTTTTAATGCTGCATTTATACCTGCAATTAACCCCTGTGCTCCGGCCTCCTCATATCCTGAACTTCCATTAAGCTGACCTGCACCATATAATCCTTCAATATCTTTAAATTCTAATGTTGGTTTTAATTGAGTAGGATCAATTGAATCATACTCAATTGCATATGCAGTTCTCATCATTTCAACATTTTCAAGTCCTGGTAATGTTTTAAGCATTTTAATTTGTACTTCTTCTGGTAATGATGATGAAAATCCACCTACATACATTTCCAGTGTGTCAAGTCCTTCAGGTTCAATAAATATTTGATGTTGTGGTTTATCTGGAAATCTCATTATTTTATCTTCTATGGATGGACAATATCTAGGACCAACACCTTTTATGCTTCCATTATAAATTGGAGATCTGCCTATATTATCTCTAATTATTTTACGTGTTTCATCATTTGTATAAGTTAAGTAACAAGATACTTGTTCCCTTTCAATATTTTCACTCATAAATGAAAAAGGTATTATATTATCATCGCCATTTTGTTCTATCATCTTAGAAAAATCCACAGATCTTCTATTTATCCTAGCTGGAGTTCCAGTTTTGAATCTCCTCAAAGAAACTCCTAAATCTAATAATGATTGTGATAGGTCATTAGCTGGAAATAAACCATTAGGACCGCCACTATATGATACTTCACCAATTATAATTTTTCCTTTTAAATATGTACCAGTTGCAAGAATTACTGCCTTACATTTAAAAATAGCTCCATTTTTAGTAACTACACCTGTCACCTTTCCATTCTCAACATTAAGCTCTGTTACCTCAATTTGCCTTATCTTAAGATTTTCCTGTTCCTCTAGAATTCTCTTCATTCTAAATTGATAACTTTTTTTATCTGCTTGAGCTCTCAATGAGTGAACGGCTGGTCCTTTTGAAGTATTCAACATTCTTGACTGAATAAATGTATTATCAATATTTATCCCCATTTCTCCACCAAGTGCATCAATTTCCCTAACTAAATGACCTTTTGCAGTACCACCGATATTAGGATTACAAGGCATCAATGCTATTGAATCTAAATTTATTGTACATACTAATGTATTAAGGCCTAATCTTGCTGATGCCAATGCAGCTTCACATCCCGCATGACCTGCACCCACAACAACTATATCGAATTGACCACCATCATAATTTACTGCCATTACTTTTACCTACTTTCCTACACAAAATTCACTAAAAATTTTGTTTAATAAATCTTCTTCCAATTCATCTCCAGTTATTTCTCCTAAAGCTTTCATAGCCGCTGTTATATAAATCGATATTAAATCAAGATATTCATTAGCATTAATTTTATCTAAAGCCATTTTACAATTTTCTAATGATTTATATAATGCTTGCTTATGTCGTGCATTAGAAATTATTAAGCTTTCAGAGCTTATCTCTCCATTAAAGAATAACTTTTTAACTTCATCTTTTAAAATATCTATTCCTTGGCCAGTTTTAGCTGATATATTTATTATATTACTTAAACTCTTAAGTATTTCTTCTTGAATCTTTATATCTTTCAAATCCATCTTATTTAATAATACTATATATTTTCTATTCTTTATTTTATTAATTATTCTACTGTCTTCTTCATCCATATATCTAGATGCATCAAGCATTAGTATTATTAGATCTGCTTCTTCAATTTTCTCTTTTGATTTTTCCACACCTATTTTTTCTACTACATCCTCTGTATCTCTTATTCCTGCTGTATCGGTTATTTTAACCGGTATTCCATCAAGGTTTATATACTCCTCAATTATATCCCTAGTTGTCCCTGGAACATCTGTTACTATAGCTCTATTTTCTCTTAATAATGCATTAAGTAATGAAGATTTTCCTACATTTGGCTTTCCTACAATAACTATGTTGAGTCCATCTCTCACAATTTTCCCAGCATCCGCATTAGACAATAAGGTTTCAATTTTTGAATTTGCCTTATGGATCCCATCTTTAACCTGTAAAATTAAGTTGTCATCAATTATATCCTCATCATCTTCTGTAAAATCAACTGCATATTCAATTAGCGCTAAAACGTTTAGCAAATACCCTCTTAATTCGTTTATTTCCTTGGACAAAGCTCCTTTGCTTTGAATCATAGCTGCTTTCATCGATAACTCTGTTTTAGCAGTTATTATATCCATAACTGCTTCAGCCTGACTCAAATCTATTCTTCCATTTAAAAATGCTCTTTTAGTAAATTCTCCAGGTTCTGCAAGTCTTGCACCAGCTTTAATAACCTGATCTAATACACTATTAGTAGATATAACTCCTCCGTGACAATTTATTTCTACCACGTTTTCACCCGTATAGCTTCTTGGAGCTTTCATATAACTTAAAATAACTTCATCAATTATCTCTTCTTTGTTCTCTAAATCCACAATATTACCATACTTCATAGTGTATGTTTTCATGCTTTCAATATCGTATTTATTTCTAGGGGTAAATATCTTACTAGCAATCTTTAAAGCATTCTCCCCTGAAATTCTTATTATTGAAACTCCGCCTTCTCCAATTGGTGTAGCGATCGCACAAATAGTATCAAATTCTTTCATTTAATTTCCTCCTCTTTTTAAAGAAGAATATTTTCTAAACTAAAACTCCTTTTTAACTATTATCAATTTTACATAACAAAATTTAAATAGTCAAAGTTATATTAGTTAAAACTTCTCTTTTTAGTCATAAATTTTATTTATAAACTTAAAAAGAAAGCCATAATGGCTTTCTTTTTAAGTTTAATCTTTCTTTAATTCAACGACTACCCTTCTAAACGGCTCCTCGCCTTCACTATATGTATTAACAAAGGCATCTTCCTGAAGTGCAGAATGAATGATTCTTCTCTCGTATGGATTCATTGGCTCTAGTTTAAATAATTTTCTTGTTTTCTTAACTCTATTAGCTGTTTTAATTGCAACACCTTTAAGAGTTTCCTCTCTTTTGCTTCTATAATCTTCGGTATCTAGTATAACCTTTTTATGAGGAAGTTCATGTACCTTATTAACTACAAGTGAAACTAAATATTGAATAGAATCTAATGTCTCTCCCCTATAACCAATTATCACTCCCATTTTTTCTCCGGATAAATTAATTATAATGCTATCATTCTCTTCTTTAATATCAATCGTTGCTTCAACTTCCATTCCCTTGAGTATATGAACTATAAAGTTTCGTGCTTCTTCAATATAATTATATTTTTTAGAAACTCTAATTCTTGCTGGTTTAACTCCTATAACATTAAATAAACCCTTTGAGCCATGATCCAAAATTTCAATATCAACCATATCCTTATTTGCATCAAGTTCACTTAAAGCTTTATTTAAGGCTTCTTCAACAGTCTTTCCTTCCACTTCTACTGATTTCATCTGTTAATTCACCACCTCTAATATCAAAGCAAAATCACTTTTTAATTATTTCTTTTTTCTTTTTTTACTAGCTGAATTTTTAGGTTCTTCCACTGCCATAACAAACTTATCTGATTCTGCTACAGCATCTTTTTGAGTCTTATCATCCATCTCTCTCATTGCTGGTCTATAGTTTAAGAAATATGTTTGTATTGTTTGAATTAAATTACCAATTATCCAGTAAAGTACAAGTATTGATTTAAAATTCAATGACATAACACCCATCATTCCAGCCATAACTAAATTCATACTTCCCATATTCATTCCACCTGGTTGTGATGGTGTTGATTTAGACATTAAATAAGATGGTATATATGTTGATAATGCAGCTAATACTGGTAATATATAATATTTATCTGGCGCAAATAAATCGTGAATCCATAGGAATGAAGCACCTTCTATCCCTTGTATCCCCATGAATACCCAATAAAGAGCCATTAGTATAGGTAGTGGTAATAATGATGGAAGGCATCCACCAGCTACACTAACATTATTCTCCTTGTATAACCTCATAGTTTCAGTATTCAATTTTTGAGGATCGTCTTTGTACTTAGCCTGAAGCTTTTTCACTTCTGGTTGAATTTTCTGCATTCCTTGTGATGATTTTGCTGCCTTAATGTTAAATGGTAATATTAAAATTCTTATAATCAATGTAAAAATAAATATTGCCAAAACATAAGATAGCCCAACATCTGATATTCCCATACTAACTATAAAGTCATGCAGGGAATCAAATATCCCTTTCATAAAGTTAACTATTGCTTGAAACATTAAAATATATACCTCCTAATATCTCACCTAACCGGATCATATCCCCCCTTACAAAAAGGATTACATCTTAATATTCTGTAAACTGCTAATGCACTACCTTTAAAAGCTCCATATTTATTTATGGCATCTATTGCATATTGTGAACAAGTAGGCACAAATCTACAGCATGAAGATCTTCCAGGTGAAATATATTTTCTATAAAATTTAATTAGGCGTATTAGTAATTTCTTCATTATTATATAAGCCTGCCTTTTTAATTAAACTTTTCATAGCTCTTTCTACCTCAAAGTAGCTTTTACTTTGAATAGGATTTCTTGCTATGAAAACAAAATCATATCCCTTTACTATATAATTATAATTTAATCTAAAGCTTTCAGTTATTAATCTTTTACATCGACTTCTAACAACACTATTCCCAACTTTTTTACTTACAGAAATACCTACCTTGCTATAGGCTAAAAGATCTTTATCTTTATTCCTTCTATTTTTTAATATGTACATAACTAGAAGCTCATTTGCAAATGATTTACCTCTTTTATATACAATTGTAAATTCAAAATTTTTCTTTAATCTATAAATCATAGATATTTTTATACTCCTTTTTTCCCTGCATTTGCAGAAAAAAGGCCACTAATGGGCCCTTAAGCTGTTAATTTTTTTCTTCCTTTTTGTCTTCTGCTCTTAAGAATGTTTCTTCCTGATTGAGTGCTCATTCTTTTTCTAAAACCATGTTCTTTTTTTCTTTGTCTCTTTTTAGGTTGGTAAGTCATAAACATTACATATGCACCCCCTTAAATTTATTATTTATAGTAAAAACTATACTTCGCTATTTAAATTTTACTTTATTATTATATAGATATACTATTTTTCTGTCAAGGTGGTAATAATTGTTGATAAATATATTTATATATATTTTTTTGTGGATAACTTATTGAATATGAGTATTTACTTATGTTATCATAAATATTATGTTGTGAATAACTTATTAATATAAAAACTTATCCACATGTGTGGATAAAATTGTGCATAACTTGTTTGTTTTTATTGTTAGTACATGCTTTATAGTTGATTTTATTTAGGTCTTAGCATGTTTATAACACTTAATAACAATCTGTTATTAAATTTATAGAAATTTAATCTATACACATAGTTATTAACATGTTGATATATTTATATACATACTTGGCTATAATATATGAATGTTAATATCCTTGTTGATAAACTGTACATAACTATTATAAAAATTTTTTTATTACAATTATTGGAGGAATAAGA